>MNXL01000394.1 GCA_001871755.1 Anaerolineae bacterium CG2_30_64_16 | reverse complement strand
TTGTCGATCGTGACAAACTGTTCGCCGCCATCCCAACTGACCTTCAGCCGGGCGCCGAAGACCCGGTCGCCATAAGGGTCATCCGGGGCGCCCAGGGCCGGGTCGCGCACGTCCATGAAGATGTGGTGGTTGCCGCCGTTTTCCTCCGGGGTCAGGTGATGAACGCGCGCGGCCTGCCAATACCAGCCGCCCGGCGCAACCGGCGCCGGTTCGACGGTGACGCCGTACGCGGCCGCGTCATTGATCGACGCGCGCGGGGCCGTCGATGGGGCCGCGGCCGGCGCGGTGGCCGGCGCGGGCTCCTCCTGGCCGCGCAGGTTTGTGACGAAACGCTGAGCACGCTCGAACAGGTTCATGATCTCATCCCTCCCCGATTGTGGCCAAGGACTGCGTGAAGGCCGCGGCCAACGCGTAGCCATCACCCGCCAGCCGCGTCACCTGGCAACCGGCTGCGGCCAACGTCCCCTCCGTGGTCGCCGGCGCCTGATCGCCGACGATCAGCACCTCTGCGGCCTGGGCTGCCTCAGCCAGGCTGAAACCGCCGCTCGCGCCGGTCCGGCGCAGGTAGCGCGTCGCCAGCGCCAACGCCAGGCGCGCCTCCGCGTCCCCGGCCGGCCCAGGCCCGCCTTCGGCCAGCGGGCCAAAAAGCAAGTAGTGCGCCAACGGCTTGCGCGGCTCAGGGGGCAGGTTGATGTCCTGGGTCAGCGTGGCGTCGTCAGCCAGATGGATGCCGGTCACCAACGGTTCGCCATCGCCCGCGGGGCCGTCCACCGCCAACGCGTAGATGCCGCCGGCCAACTGAGCAAAGCGAAACGCGCCCGCGCTATCGGTCTGTGTCCGGGCCGCCTCCTGCCCCTGGCTGAGCAGCCGCACGGTCCGGTCGGGCTGAGGCATGCCGTTCGCCAGCGCCCGGCCCTGGATCACCCCGCGCGGGCCTACTCCGCCCCACAGCACGTCGCGCACCTGCTCCCGTTGGCCGTCCAACACGATGCCGCCCGCCACCTCGCCCATCCCCGAGGCCTCGAGCGCGTAGGCGCCTGCGGGCAGGTTGGCAAACCGGTACGTACCGTCGGCCGCAGTGTGGGCCTGCGTCACGATCAGCCGATCCCGGCGCAGGATCATCAGGATGTCGGGCTGAGGCTTGCCCGCGCCATCCGCGACCCGGCCGCGGATCACGCTGCGCCGGCCCCGCGCCAGATCGATGGCCGCCAGTTGCAGGCTGTTTTCGCCCGTCAGCTCCAGGTCGGGCAAAACCTGATCGGCCACTGCCAGC
Organism: Anaerolineae bacterium CG2_30_64_16; assembly: GCA_001871755.1. Lineage (GTDB taxonomy): Bacteria > Chloroflexota > Anaerolineae > CG2-30-64-16 > CG2-30-64-16 > CG2-30-64-16. The sequence continues at coordinate 5,165 of MNXL01000394.1, read as the reverse complement.
CGGTACAGCCCGGGCGGCAAGCCCGCGAACGCAAAGCCGCCGTCAGGATCCAACGGCGCTTGCCGCGTCCAACCCCAAGCCGGGGGCGCGTAGAGCACCGCCACCAGTCCGTCTGGCGGATCGAGGACCCGGCCGCTCAGGCGGCTGCGCAACGGGAAAATCTGCCGGTAAAGCGCGCCCGCCTCCAGTTGGATACCGTCGGCGATGACGCCGACCCCGGCCAGCTCCAGCCGATAGCTGCCCGGCGTCAGATCGGGGAAGGCAAAGCTGCCATCCTGGGCCAGGGGCGCTTCCTGCACTCCGGCGGCGCCGGTCAACTTGAGCTTCCGGCCGGACTGCCCGCCGGGTACCGACCCTTCGGCTGTGCTCAGGACAAGACCGTCCAACCGGGTGGGGCTGGCCACCGTCTGCAGGCGAAAATCGACCTGGTAGGCAATCGGCTGGCCGGCCCGCCCCGGCACGGTCGCGGTGTCCAGGTCGTCGGCCACGTCGCTGGGCCAGTCCCCCTGGATCACCTGAATGCTGAAGACGCCGGGGGTGTTCAGGAACTCATAGTGACCGGCCGGCTTGCCCGGATCGCGGCCGGTCGTCGTGATCGGGAAAGCGGTACCGACTGCGGCGTGATGCCACGCCATCTGGAGCTTGACACCGTTCAGTGGCACGCCGTTGACGTCCGATACCGTGCCGAAGAAGAGGCGCCGTCCGGCGGTCTCGGCTTCCGGCAACAGCCGCCGCTCGGTGACCGCATATCGAAACCCGGCCGGTGTCCCGGTGGTGAGCTTGATGTTCTTGGTCGCCCATCCATCGAGGGCAATCCCCGCCACGGTGATGCCGGGAATCGCGAGCGTGTAGCTCCCCAGCGGCAGGCCCGCAAGGCTGAATCCGCCCTCGGCGTCGGTCAGCGTTTCCCCGATCGCCTTATTATGCTTCGGGCCACCATCCCGCCACAACGTCACGGGGACGCCCGCACACGGCGCTCCGGTGTAATCCAGAACCTTGCCGGTCAGCGCGCTGCTACGGCCACCGGCCAGCCGGATGATGACGGGTTGCGGCGCAACCTGGGGCGGCGCAACCTTGGGCTCCGGCGCGGCGGTCACCCCCCGGCGCACGACCCCCCAGGGCGCCACGACCAGGTCGTAGATGCCCGGCGCCAGGTGCTCCAGCCGAAATGCGCCGTCTTCCCCCGACGTCGCACTGGCAACGACCTGGTCTCCGGCCTGGAGATCGACCCGCAAGCCTGACAGCGGCTCATCGGTGTCCGCGCGAAGCAGTTGGCCGATCACGACAGCCTGGTTGACCTGCGGCGCCACCTGGCTGGGCATCGCCTTGACGGCCGCCACCACCGGCAGTTCCCCCTTCAGGCCGAAATCGCTGTTCCACCAATCGCTGTACCAGGACTGGCTCTCCCAACCGGGCGCCATGAAACCGAGACGATAGTTGCCCAACAGCCAATGGCATAGCGTGAAATAGCTGGCCGGACATCGGATGCCGTGGATCTCCCGGCCGCCCTGCATAAAGTCGTTGATGGCGACCACCCAGTCAGCATGCGTGTGGGGGTCCAGGCGCGGGTAACGCTGGTCATCCTTCCAGCCCACGACCGGGCCGCCCTCGGTGCTGAGGATCGGCACGTTGTACCCGAGCGTTTGCCGGATCATCTCATCCATCAGTTGAAACGCCAGGAAACAGGTCGCATCCTCCGCCAGGGTCGCGCCAGGATTCTTGTCCGCCGCGCGCCACTGGTTGATCTGTTCGCGCGGTCTCCCCTCCCAGGCCCACGGCCCGAGCCGATCGTACTCCTCCTGGCTCACCGGCACGCCTTCCTGGTTGACGCTGTCATAGGGGTAGTCCAGGGGATGATTGAGGGTGTAGTTGTGGATGGCGACCCACGCGCCCTGCTCGAACAGGTCCCCGCGGCCCTTCCCGACGACGCGCTGCACCGGGTTCATCTGGCTGCCGACTCCCATCGCCGGCAGTGCGGGCAACCCGCCCAGGGCGATGATCTTGTCCGCGTCGATGATGAAGTTGTCGATCACGACGTCCAGCCAGTTCGCGGGCATGCGGCCGTTCTTCCACTCGGCGGGCAGATCGGGCTCGTTGTTGGTCTCGAAATAGCGTACGCCCGCGTCGAGCAGTGCCCTGGCGGTCGCCTCTTCCCGGCCACCGATGTGACCGGGGTTGGGCTCCAGCCGATAGAGCCGCACGATCGGCATGATGTCGGCGGCGATCAGCCGGTGGCAGAACTCCAGCGAGGATCCACCGCCGTCGTCCATCAGCTTGACCCACTTGATGTGCATGGCCTGGAGTTCGCTGATCCAGAAGTCCAACGCGGCGCCGGTAGGATGATAAACCGACGCCGACCAGTGCACGCCGCGACGGTTATCGTCTTTGGGGCGGGGGAAATCTTCGATGCGCATAGGATCCTCCTGGCGGATTGCGTTGTTGGGTATTTGGGTATTGGGTATTTGGGTATTGGGTGTGTGAGACCGCCGCGCCCTGAATAGCTCGGCTGTCGTCGACTCACCCACTTGAATCGCCGGATCGGGCAATACGGATCGGAACTCAGATGTTGGCAGTATACCGCATCTTCCCGACGCCGTCAACAGGTTTCGCGCGCGGCCAACTGATGGATTGACCTGCAAGCGTGACTTTGCTACAATGAAAACATCATTCTACCGGCGGAGGCCACCAATGATCCGAATCCTCATCATCGCGACGTTGATCGCGCTGTGTTTGCCGCTGCCTGTCGCGGCACAAGCGGCCTGCCCGGGCGCGCAGCCCATCGTCGACGCGCGGCGGCTGCCGCCGGGCAGCACGGTCACCGTGCGCGGCCGCGTCAGCGTGCCGACCGGCGTCTTCACCGCGGACCAATCCTTCGCGCTGCAAGACGCCTCAGCCGGTATCTACGTGTACCGGACGCGGGGCATCGGCCAGGCGCTGGCTGCCGGGGACGAGCTGTGCGTGACCGGCCGGCTGACCGAGTACCACGGGCTGCTGGAGCTGTCACCGGCGTCCACCAGCCAGATCGTCCGGCTGGGGGCCGGCGCGGCGCCGACCCCGCGCATCTTCACGCCGGACGAGATCGGCGAGACCACCGAAGGACTGCTGGTCACGGTCACGGGGCAACTGTCTGCGTTGGGTGAGCGGCGGTTTCGCGTCGGCGGCGCGGCGGTCTTCGTCGAGCGCCAGACCGGCATCACCCTGGGCGACCTGCGGGAAGGCTGCCCGGTCACGGTGACCGGCTTGAGCGCGGACTACGATGCCGCGCAGATCTGGCCGCGCTCGCAGGCCGACATTGTGCCGGGTGACTGCCAACCGGCTGCTTGCAGTGGCCTCACCCTCGCCCAGATCCAGGGTCCCGACCTGGCATCCCCATACGATGGCCGCGTCGGGCTGAGCTGCCTCGCCGGCTGTGTCACCGGCGTGGCCGCCAACGGTTTCTACATCCAGAGCACGACGCCGGACGATGACCCACGCACCTCAGAAGGCGCGTTCGTGTTCCGCTACAGCGAGTGGGACAACCCGCGCGACCTGCGGCCGGGCGACCGGGTGGAAATCCACAACTTCGACGTGCAGGAATACTACGGCTCCACCGAGATCGTCGGGCTGACCAATGACGCCGCGTCCGCCTACGAGCGCATCGGGACCTGCGAGCTGCCCGCCCCGCTGCCCATCCCTCCGCTCACCGACCCGACGGTTGACCCCGCCACGCTCTACGAGCCGTTCGAGGGGATGCGGGTGGCGATCAGCTTCGACGCCGCGGTCATCGGACCGACCACCCGCTACGTGTCCCGCTTCCCGACCGGTGAGCCGGAGATCACGCTGGTAGATCGGCGTAGCCCCCTCTTCGGCCACCGCCTCTTCGACGACGTGCCGGCCGATCGTGGCTCGATCACCCTCTCCGGCGGTCTTGCCCTTCGACGCGGCTCAGGACAGGCCCTTCGACCCGGCCCTTCGACAGACTCAGGACGCGGCTCAGGACAGGGTGGCGATCTGCCCGATGTGGGCACGGGTGACCGGCTCTCGGCCGCCGGCCTGACCGGCGTGCTGGGCTATCAGTTTGGCCGCTACGTGCTGTTGGTGGACACCCCAGCGCCAGCCATCGACGTGATCGACGCCCCCGACCCGGTGGATCCCGAGGCCCCGATCGACGCCGACGAATTCGCCGTGTGCAGCTTCAACCTGGAGAACCTGTTCGACGCCGTGGACGATGGCGACGGCGACATGGGGGACTGGACGCCAGCGGATGCCCCGGGTTTCGCCCGGCTGATCGACAAGCGGGCGGCGGCCATCCGAGAGGATCTCCAGCGGTGCCCGGTCATCGGCGTGCAAGAAGTAGAGGGCAAGGATGCGGTCTGGGACGCGCTGGTCACCTCGATTGGGGGCGGGTTCCGCTACGACTACTACGAGAGCGTCGACGCGCGCGACATCACCGTGGGGCTGCTCTACGATCCCGCCCGCGTCACCCTGCGCCGGAGCGACCAGGCCCAAACATGTACTCCCACCGACTACGAAGTGGACTACGCGGCAGCGCGCGGCCCCAGGACTCGCCCCAGCCCATGCGCCGCGGGCAGCTATCCGCTCTTCAGCCGGCCGCCCTACGTGGCCGATCTGACGGTGCGCGACGCGGCCGGCGACCGGGCGCTGGACCTGCGCGTGATCGTCAACCACTTCAAGTCCAAACGGGACGACGAGGCGGTCAACCTGCCGCGGCGGATCGCCCAGGCGCGTTATGTCGCCTCTCTGCTGGCCACCCCGGCCGCGGTCGCGCTGGGCGACTTCAACGACACGCTTGGCTCGGAGACCCTGGCGCAGTTCGCCGCGTTCGTGAATCTCTACACGGCGCATGTCCCCCCGGCCGACCGGTACAGCTACATCTACAACGGTCGCTCCGAGGCGCTGGATCACTGCATCATGACGCCGGGGCTGGATCGCTACTTCAAGGCCGGCGGCCCGGTCCACATCAACGCCGACTTCCCGGATCGGCTCGTCCCCGACGCCACGAGCCACCGCAGCTCGGATCACGACCCGGTGTTCGTCCGGTTCAGCCTTCAGCCTACGGGGATCAGCGAGGCGTTGGCCGGGCTGGTGACCGGCGCGCTGGGTGTGTGGCGGCGCACGTAGCGGCGCACGTAGCGGCGCCAGACACCACACCATTACTCTGAGCG
>MNXL01000264.1 GCA_001871755.1 Anaerolineae bacterium CG2_30_64_16 | reverse complement strand
CGGCGGCGGCTACTTCCTGGTGCGCAATTCCTGGCAGCCGTGGTCCTACGACGGCGTTTGGCGAGAGGGCTATGGTTACATCCCCTACGCCTACATCAGCCAGCACGCGACGGCCGTTTTCAGCGCGGATCGCCTCGTCGGCGCAGACCTGGCCCTGCGCGACAGCGCCGCGGACACAGGCGCCCGCCCCGCGGCCAGCCTGGCCTGGAACAGCCCTGACATCTGGCTGCGCCGCGCCGCGGATGGCGGGGCCACGCACCAGGCGGCCGTGGCCGGTCAGCCCAACGCGCTCTACGTCCGCGTGCGCAACAACGGGCCGGCCTACGCCTACGACGTGCGGCTGGAGCTCTTCGCCGCCCCGCTGGCTCCCTACATCCCGCCCACCGATTGGCAGTCGGTCGCGCGCAAGCGGGTCGATGGGCTGGCGCCGGGCGAACACATCGTTGGACCACTCATCTGGACCCCCGCGGCCGCGGGTCCATACGCGTACCAGGCCCGCCTCTCCAGCGTAGAGGACCCGTTGCCCGCCCAGCCGGACCCCGCGACGACCAACAACGTCGCGTCACGGCACTCGTGGCCCGTGGATCTGGCGCCCGGCGCCAGCGCAAACGTGACCTTCCCGGTAGTGGGGGCGGCCGCCAGCCTGGGGCTGGCCAGTCTTCAGGTGGACCGGGCGGGCCTGCCTCCAGAGGTCAGCGTGTCGGCGCTGAAGCTGGAACAGATCCCGTGGGGCGCGCCTGGCGAGCCCCCAACCCGCGGCCCGGTCGATGAGGCTTTGCTCGATGCCGCTGTGCACGGCGCGCTCACCGGCGGCATGATCCTGGGAGCCGGCCAGCGCTATCGGGCGAGCCTGACTATTACCCTGCCACCGGGCGCGCAGCCGGGCGCGCGTCACACGCTGGTCATCAGCCAGTTGCAGGGCGAGACGGTGGTAGGGAGCTTGACCGTGGAAGTGAACGTGGTGGGATAACAAGTAATGAGTAAGACGTGATGGATGACCCTCATGTTTACTCGTTACTCGTTACCCCTTCCGTCTGTAATCCACGAACCGATACCCCACCCCGCGCTCTGTGAGGATGTAGCGAGGATTGGAGGAATCCGCCTCGATCTTCTTGCGCAGGTAGTTGATGTACAGTCGTAGCGATTGGCTCTCGTCTCGATACTCCGGCCCCCAGACCTTGGTAAGCAGCGTCTCCTGCGGCACGATCCAGCCGGCATTCTCGATCAGGTGCACCAGGAGCTTGTACTCGGTGGGGCGGAGTTTGACCCGTTCGCCCCGCACGATCACTTCTCGCCGCACGAAGTCGACAGCCAGATCCTCGTCGATGACCAACGGTTCCTGGGACTGCGTCGAAGATGGCTCCACGCGGCGCAGGACTGCCCGAATCCGGCTGGAAAGCTCCCTGGGGCTGAACGGCTTGGTGACGTAGTCATCGGCGCCCAGGTCCAGCCCGCGGATGCGATCTTCTTCATCCCCCTTCACCGTCAACATGATCACCGGGACCGCCGAAAACTCCCGGATGTGCTCAAGCGTCTCGAACCCATCCAGGTCCGGCATCATCACATCCAGCAGCACCAGGTCGGGGAACTCATCACGCACCCTGGCCAGCGCGTCGACGCCGTTTTCCGCCTCGCTGACCGCGTAGCCCTCCAGGTCCAGGTTCATGTGCACGAACCGCCGCATCCGGGCTTCGTCATCCACCACAAGAATGCGTTTTTTCATACCAACAACCAAACCCTTTCTTGAGGAGACCGGTCATTGGTCGCCTATCGGCAGTGTGAAGAACACCGTCGTCCCCTTGCCCGGCTCACTGCGCAACCAGATGCGGCCGCCGTGGGCCTCGACGATGGATTTGCACAGGTAGAGCCCCAGGCCGGCCCCCTGCGTGCTGCGGCGCAGGCTCGAATCCACCCGGTAGAAATGCTGGAAGAGCTTGCCCTGCTCCTCCGGCGGGATGCCGATCCCCTGGTCCGCCACGTAGACAGTGGCGCTCTTGTCGTCGTCCCACCCGCCGACCCGGATCTCCCCACCCCCCGGCGCATATTTGATGGCATTGCTGATCAGATTATTGAACACCTGCCGCAACCGCTCTTCGTCCCCCAAGACCGCGGGGAAATCGGCTGGGAAGTCCAGGACAAAGTGATGACGGTCGGTCTGGATCCGAAAGCTCTCCACCACCTGCTCGGCCAACCGGACCACGTTGACATCGCCCCGTTCCAGCCGGAAACCGCCGGCCTGGATGCGCGAGGCGTCCAGCAGGTTGTTGATCAAGGCGTTGAGCCGGTCGCTCTCCTCGTTGATCACATGCAGCCCTTCGCGCACGGTCTCGCTGTCCCAGTGGGCGTCTTCTCGCGCCAGGGTGCTGGCGTACCCCTTGATCAACGAAACCGGCGTCTTCAATTCATGCGAAACGACCGAAACAAAGGTGGATTTCATCTCCTCGGCCTCGCGGAAGCGGGTGATGTCCACCACATTGGCGATCACGTAGCTCAGCCGGCCTTCCTCGTCGTATAGGGGTGAGAAGGTCACGCTCACGGCGATGCGTGAGCCGCCCGGCCGGGCCAATTCCCCCTCCACCACCAGCGGCTCCTCGCCGTCGAAATGCACGTCCACCAGCTCCGCACTGCACAGGCTCCGACCCGAGGTCTTCTCCAACGCCAGCACCTGGTAACACGGCCGGCCGATGGCCTGCTCGGCCGGCCAGCCGGTCATCTGGCTGAGCGCCCGGTTGAACACCAGGATGCGCAGGTCCGGGTCCAGGATCATCACGCCGTCCGCGCTGTGCTCGATGATGGCGTCGAGCTGCTGCTTTTCCGCGCTGACCTGCTGATAGAGCTGCGCATTGCGCACCGCGATGGCCACCTGGTCGGCAAAGCTGGCCAGCACGTTCTCGTCGTTGGCCGAAAACGCGATGCTGCCGCTGCGGAACAGGTAGATCACCCCCAGCAACCGCTCCTCGAAGGTCAGCGGCAAGGCGATCACCTGGTGCAACGGCAGCAAGATAGCGCGAGCCACCAGGTTGAGCCGGGTTTGCAGATCGGGGATAGCGTATTCATCGGCCCGCAACGGGAAATCGGCCAGAAGCGGCGCAAAACGCGGCAACAGGGACACCGGCACCCCATAGCTGGCGCGGATCACCAGGTTGCCGGTCGGCTCGCGGCGCAGTGCGATCAGGCCGGCCTCGGCGCGCACGATCTCGGCCACGCTGGTCAGGATCAGGCGCAGCAACGAGGGCAGGTCCAGCCGGGAAGTCATGGCTCGGCTGATTTGCAGCAGATACTCGCGTTGGCGGAGTTGGTAGCTGATCATGGATACCTCGCCCCAATGATAGCAAAGAGATGGACAAAGGACAAGTGGGGTGGGCGGGTAGATTGGGGAGTTGGTAGATTGGTAACTTAGGAATTGGTAGAATGGTAACTTGGGAACCGGTAGATTGGGAAGTTGGGGGGCGTTGTGCTATACTGCCTTGCGTTGACGAAAACCGTAGCTCACGCGAACAGGTCCTGAGGTAATCGCGCCAGACCCTTCGGGTTTTCCTGGTAGTATGGCGCCTGTCCTGTGGCGCACACGACCGGGCAAACCAGCAAAACCCGAAGGGTCTACCTGGCATCACCGGCTCCGCGTCGGCTATTCCATCGAGGTGAAGATGTCCGAATCAGGCAAGGGGCGCCGGGCTATCGGCAACGCCCTGATCGTGGCCGGCGCGGTTGTGATACTGGCGCTCGGCGGCTACTTCGGCTGGACCCGCTATCAGGGCGAAAGATTGCGCGCCAACCTGCGCAGCACGCCCGCGCCGGTCGCCGCGGTGACGACCAGCAGCGCGTCCTTACCCACGGTCACGTTCACTCCCGCGGCTACAGTGTCCCCCACACCCGTGCCACCCACCGCCGCGGCGACCGAGCTCACCCAATCACCCGTGACGACCCAGGCACAGCCGACGAACACGGCCACGGCGGTCCCATTCGCTACGGCGGTTCCGCCCGCTACGGCGGCTCCAGCCGCCGCCCCCACAGCGTCCCCCGCGCCCGTCTCGGTCGGCCCGCCGGTGCGCATCGTCATCCCCGACCTGGAGATCGCCGCCCCCGTGGTGGAGATGGGGTGGCAGGTCGTGGAGACGGCCAACGGCCCGCAGTCCGAATGGGACATGGACGCGCTCAAAGGCGCCGTTGGTCATCACATCAACAGCGCAGAACTTGGCGAGCCGGGCAACATCGTGATCTCGGGGCACAACAACATCTTCGGCCACGAGTTCGAGCCGATCAGCCTGGCGTGGGATGACGACAGCCGGGCGCGGGTCGACGATTACACCGACAGCTCCGATATCTTGAACGGGCGGACGATCCAGCTCTACAACGCGGCCGGCCAGCAGTTCGACTACACGATCACGGCGTTCTACCGGTTGCGCGATACGGGCGTCTCGCTGGCGCAGCGCATCGAGAACGCGCGCTTCATGCAGCCCACCGCCGATCGGCAATTGACCCTGGTCACCTGCTGGCCGCCGTGGAACAACACTCACCGGCTGATCGTGGTGGCGCAACCAGCGGGCGGGTCTTGAACGCGCCAGGCCGCGGCCGATGAAGCGCGTGGAGGGGTGGCGCCGGCTGTTCTTCCAGGCGCAGATCTGGCTGGGGCTCCTGCTGGGGGTCGGGGCGCTTTACCTGGCCGGCCGGGCCATCGACTTCCGGCAGTTGGGCCAGGTCTTGGGCGACGTGCGGCTGGAATTCGTCGCGCTGACCCTGGTCACCAGCCTGCTGACGCCGATACTCAAGGCCGTCCGCTGGCGGTGGCTGTTCTACCCCCAACGCCCCGCGCTGAGCCTGGCGCGGCTGGCTGGCCAGGTGGTGATCGGGCAGGCTATCAACTTCATGATCCCCGGCCGCTGGGGCGAGTTGGCGCGCGCGTACCTGGCCGGTGACGAGGCCGGGATCAGCAAGGCCTACGTGCTCGGCACCCTGGCCGCTGAGAAACTGCTGGACCTGGTCGTCCTGGCGCTGCTGGTAGTCGCCATGATCCCCTTCATCGCGCTGCCCGACTGGCTGGCGACACGCGTGGGTCCTGTCGTAATCACCGCCCTGGTCGTGACGGCCGGCGCGGCGGCGCTGTTAGGCGGCCGGGATCTCTGGCTTAAAATTGCTGACTGGGCCCTGCGGTTGCTCCCCACGGCCGCGGCAACGCGGTGGCGCGGGCGGATCTTGGCCGGCCTGAACGGGCTGACAGCCCTGAGAGATCCCCGGGCGGCGGTCGCCATCTGGGGTTGGACTGCGGTTTTCTGGCTGATGGCCGCGACGACGAACTGGCTGCTCCTGCTGGCATTCGATCTGCCCCCTTCACCGTTGATCGCGCTCTTCCTGCTGGCCGTGCTCCAGGGCGGCGTGGCGGTCCCATCGACGCCTGGCAAGATCGGCGTTTTTCACTATCTGTGCATCCTCGCCCTGTCCGTGTTTGGCGTGCCGGCTTCATCGGGCTTCGCGTATGGCCTGATACTGCATTTCCTGGTCATCGGGGGCATCAGCCTCTGGGCCGCGCTGGCTCTATGGCGTTGGAGTTGGAATCTGCGCCGGCTGGCCGCTGCATCGACCACCTGGCAGTGAAAACTGGGCAGCATTTTGCGTATATTGGGACTGGACAAATCGAAAAACATCTGCTATACTCTTATCGTTACTTTCCGGCAGAAGAATTCGGCTGCCTCCGGTCGTTGCTTTTGTGTTTTCGAGTGGACTAACCCTCATCAACACCAGGTAGGAAAGGAGAATCTTATGCAAAAGCGTCTTTCAGCAGTTGCGCTCCTCGTCGTGGTCCTGCTTCTCGTCACGGTGACCACGGTCGCGGCACAGACCACCACTGTGACGGCGAACATCCCTGTACCCCAACCCGGGTCGAACGTGATTGCGGGTACCTGGGATCCACAGTGCGCCGGCAATCTGGTGACGGTAACGGATTCCAACGGCATCGTTCTCGGCACAGCAACCATACAGGCCGACGGCTCCTTCACCGTCTACCTGAGCCGGCCGCTGGAGATCGGTGAGTCCGTGACCGTGAGCAGCCCTTGCGGCCCCAACAGCCTGTTGACCACCATCGGGCCGATCCCCGTCCCGGAAGCTGGCACGCTGCTGATGTTGGGCGCCGGCCTGGCGGGTCTGGCCGGGTACGCGGGCCTGCGCTGGCGAGCGCGCAAGTAGGGCACGCAGTGGCCTCGTTACCAGGGGCATGTGCTTCGATCACGATCGCCACGCTGAACTGGTAGCGTTCTGTTCGGGTATCCTCTCAATAATCCGGGGTGGCTGTGGCCGGTCTCCT
>MNXL01000197.1 GCA_001871755.1 Anaerolineae bacterium CG2_30_64_16 | reverse complement strand
TGACGAACGCCAGCTATGGCTATCCCATCGCGATAGACTCTGCGGGGCCGCACGAGATCGGCAAGACCTACATGAGCTCGAACGGCAGTGCTTGGGACGATGTGGGGACGGACCAGGCGGCGGATGTGGCCCTGCGTCTGCGTACGTCATCGCAGCCCGTCGTGCCCACCGCCACCGCGTCGCCAACTGCAACACGCACCGTGACGCCGACGGTGACGCGCACCGCGGGAACGGCGACCGCGACGCGCACGCGGGCGCCAGGTAGCCGTTTGGTCCACTTGCCCCTGGTGTTGCGGGCTATCCCCATCGTCGCGCCGACCGCGACGCCGACCGCGACCCGGACGCGAACGCCCACCCCGACCGCGACCCGGCCGCCCTTCCAGGGCATCTTTGGCTGGATCACCTACAACGGCGCGCCGGCCGCGGGCATCCCGCTGCGGCTCCGCTTCTACAACGGCGCGGCCTGGTCCGACGCAGCGATCACTACCACGGATCCGGCCGGTCGCTATGCCTTCATGGCCGCGCCCAGTTTGGCTGTTGGACAGGGGTACTACGTCTTTTTTGGTCCCAATCAGACGAACTCCAACTACGTGGCTGGCTGGGGCGCCACCACCATCACGACCTACGTGGCGGGCACGAGCCTCCCCGGCGGCGACTTCGATATCGCCAACGTGAACCTGCTGTCGCCGCCACCTGGCTCGGCCCTGCCCCTGCCGGTTACGCTTGCCTGGCAGCGGCGCGGGATCGCGGGCGACTCCTACCGGGTGATCCTCTTCGACCCGGAGAGCGATGACGGGTGGCTTTCGATTGCGCTGGGCGACGTGGGCAGCATCACCTTGACCAGCCTGCCGGCGGGCACAGTCTACAGCAAGGTATATGGCTGGCTCGTGCGTGTCTACACGGAGCCGGACAGCTACGGCGAATCCTACTACTACCGGCTGATCACTTTCCTCAGCGGCGGGCAGGCGCAAACCTCGGCGCTGATCTGGGGCAGCGCAGACCGTGGCGCGATGACAGACCGGTTCGAGCGAGGCCGGGTGCTGGGGCAGCAGGAACGACCATCAGAATGACACGCTATCCGCCGGCCGTGCAGATCGACGTATCCGCGGGCAACGCGGCGAGCCTCAGCTTCGTGGGTGCGGCCGCCGTGCAGCACCATACGGCCTTCCTGCCCCTGGCGCAATACAGAAGCCTCTGGTAGGAGGTCACCGCGCGCGCCTGACTTGCGACCGATTCTATGGTAGAATAGGCAAGGTGTGTTCTGGCACACGAGTGAAGACCCCGTCCAGACAGATCGCGGTGGAGGCGCCGTGCATGATATCCCAGCTCCATCCCAAGCCACCTGGTTTTCCAGGGAGTCCGCAGCCGATCCTCCGCGTGTACCTGTTTGGCGGCCTGACCCTGACCTGGGACGATCGTCCCCTCACTGCGATCGCCGGCCGCGCCGCGCGCTCCCTCTTCGCCTACCTGATCACCTACCGCGACCGTCCCCACACCCGCGACCTGCTGGCCGGCGTCTTCTGGCCCGACCTGCCCGACGCCCAGGCCCGCCGCCGGCTGAGCCACGCCCTGTGGCAGATCGGCTGCGTACTCGACCCCCTTCCTGCATCGGTCCCGTTTCTCACCACGCAGGTCGATCTGGTGCAGTTCAACGTCATGGCGCCGGGGTGGGTGGATGTGGAGGAGTTCGAGAGATTGGTAGATCGGGAAACTGGTAAATTGGTAGATTGGTCACGCGGCCAGCACACCAATCTACCAATCTACCAATCTACCAATCTATCAGGTGGCCTCTCGGCCCTACGTGAAGCGGTCGCCCTCTACCGCGGCGACTTCCTCGCTGGCTTCTACGACGACTGGGCGGTAATCGAGCGCGAGCGCCTGCGCGACCTGTATCTGTGGGCCCTGAACCGCCTGGTGGCGCTGTCCAAGGCCGCGGGCGCATACGAGGAGGCGCTGCTCTATGCCCAACGCCTGACCGCCGAGGACCCGTTGCAGGAGGAGGGGCATCGCGAGCTGATGCGCCTCTACCATTTCCTGAACAGAGAACGCGAGGCAATGCAGCAATACGCGCTCGTGCGCGCGATTCTGGCCGAAGAGCTCGGGGCCGAGCCGATGCCCGCGACGGTCGCGCTCTATCGCGAGATCGCGGCCAGCGCCGAAGCAGTGGAAAGCCCCCATCTGCCGCTGGCGGTGGCGGGCCTGCGCCCCAGCCGCTCTCCGCTCCTGGAGGGCGCTGGACAGGCGCCACTGGTGGCCCGCGAGGCCGAGCGGGCCGCGCTGATCGACCATCTGGAGCGGGCGATGAGCGGTCGGGGTCGCACGGTGTTGGTCGTTGGCGAAGCCGGGGTGGGCAAGACGCGGCTGCTGCAAGAGGTGGCGCGGGATGCCGGATGGCGCGGTGTGCAGGTGTCCTGGGGCCGCGGGCGGGAGCTGGCCGAACCATCGCCCTTCGGCCTGTTCAGCCAGGCGCTGCAGGGCGGGCTCTCACCCCTGCGCGCTGGTCAGTTGGCGCAACTCGTGGATGGAGTGTGGCTCCGGGAGGTCAGCCTGCTCCTGCCCGATCTGGCGAAGTGGCTGCCCGATTTGCCACCTCATGTCCCCCTGGAGCCGGACCCTTCGTCCCGCGCAGGTCATCAAGAACGCATGCGACTGCTGGAGGGGTTGACCCGCACCGTGCTGGCGCTGGCCGAAATCGCGCCGCATCTGCTGATCCTGGAGGACCTGCATTGGGCCGATGAGGCCACGCTGGAGGCGTTGGCCCACCTGGCGCGGCATCTGCGGCACGCGCGCGCGGCCGGGGCCGAGAGCCGCTTGCTGTTGATCGGCAGTTGTCGGAGCGAGGAGGCGCAGGAACGGCCGGCCGTATGGCAGGCGCTGCAAACGCTGGACCGGGTGGGTGGGTGCGAGCGAGTGGAGCTGCCGCCCCTGACAGAAGCGGAGACCGGCGCACTGGTGCGCCGCGGACTGGGGTTGACGCGGTCGGTTCCCCACTTCGAGGCGCGACTCTACCGGGAGACGCAGGGCAACCCACTGTTCGTGCTGGAAACGCTGCGCGCTTTGCACGACGAGGGGGTGCTCTATCGCGATCCGTCCGGGGAGTGGAGCACGCCCTGGGATGACATAACGACCGACTACACGGAGTTGGCGCTGCCGTCTGAGGTGTACCAGGTGATCACCCGGCGGCTGGCGCGGCTCGGGCCGGACGAGCGGGGGTTGTCGAATACGGCCGCAGTCCTGGGCGCGAATTTCGACTTCGCCCTGCTGTCTCGCACGAGCAGGGTGGAACGGCAGGCGGCGCTCAAGGCGGCCGGCGAGCTGATCCAGCGGCGCATCCTGGAAGAGGAGCCGACCTGTTATCGCTTCAGCCACGACAAACTGCGCCAGGTGGCGTATGCGGAGATGCCGGAGACAGAACGGCGCCAATTGCACCGGCGGGCCGGTGAGGCGCTGGAGGCCGTGGCGCCGGGTCGCACCGCGGAACTCGCCCACCACTTCGAGCAGGGCCATGTCTGGGGGAAGGCGGTGCAGTACCATCATCTGGCGGGGAAGCAAGCGCAGGCCGTACACACGCCCGCTATCGCCGTGGAGCATTTCACCTCGGCGATTGACCTGGCGAAGCGGGCAGGTTTGTCCCGGGAAGGGCAGTTCGACCTGTTGGCCGCGCGCGAGGCAACCCTGGATCTGCTCGGTGAGCGGGAGGCGCAGGCGGCCGATCTGACGGTCATGGCGCACCAGGCCGCCGGCAATCCGCACTTGCTGGCGGCCGCGCGGCGCCGTCGCGCGCTCTATCTCATGCACATCGGGCAGCACGCCGACGCGGAAGTGGCTGCCCAGAGCGCGCTTGCGGTCGCAGAGCAAGCCGAGGACCAGGTCGAGCAGGCCGCCGCGCTCTTCGCTTTGGGCGCGATCCTGCGCCGGCGGGGCCAGGCCGAGGCGGCCATCCAGCGCCTGGAAGCTGCGATCTCGCGCTATCGCAGCCTGGGGGATCTGGCCGGTGAGGCGGAAGCGCAGCACACCCTGGCCGCCACCCTCCACGCCCAAAGCCAGTACGCGGCCGCGCGCCGCGCCGCGCAGATCGCCCTGGACCTGCACGAGCAGGGCGCCGACCGGTTGGGCCAGGCCGAGACGCTGGGTTTGCTGGGAACTATCCAGATGGAGCAGGGGGATCACCCGGCCGCGACCGACTGCTATCACCGGGCGCTGGAGATCGTGCGTGCCGCGGGCTATCGTTACGGAGAAGGCCTCAACCTGACCAATCTGGGCAACCTGTGCTATTTTCAGGGCCAGATCACAGCGGCGCTGGAGTACTACGATCAGGCGACTGCGGCCTTCGGCAGTATCGGTGAACGCCGCGGGGAGGCGTACGTGCGTGCCAATGCCGCGACGTTGCGCCAGGCGATCCTCGGCGACTACGAGACCGCTTCCGCGGATGCCACGGCCGCCCTGGCCTTCTTCCGCGAGTCCGGCGATCGTGGGGGTGAGGCGCAATGTCTGGACACCTTGGGCGAAATCGCCCGCCAGCAGGGAGATTGGGCGCTGGCTCACGAGCGCCTGGCCGCGGCCCTGGCCGCGTCGCAGGCAGCCGGCGATCGCTGGACCGAGCTCAGCAACCATCGGTCGCTGATCAGCCTGCTGCTCGACGAAGAGCGTCCCGCGGCCGCGATGACGCACCTGGAGCACGCCGAAGTCATCTGTGAGGAACTGCAACTTGCGGAGCGCTCGGTGGATCTCCTGATAGACAAGGCGCGCATCCTGCTGGCGCTGGGCCAGCTCGATGCGACTCTGGAAGCGGTGACCCAGGCGATGGCCGCGCTCAAACCGGGCGTGGAGCAAGCCTATCTGGCGCCGTTCATCCACTTTCGGATATTGCGGGCGTTGGGAAAGAATGATGCGGCGGGGGCCGCGCTGGCCCAAGCCCACCAATTGCTGATGACCTTTTTGCAGGGGCTCTCTCCCGACCAGCAGCGGGTGAGCATGGCGCACGTACCCGCGCATCGTGAGATCCTCGCGGCCTGGCAGGCCGGCCGGCCGCAGTTGCCCCGGCTGCTGCCCCGGGCCGGCGTCCCCACCGGCCGGCCGTTGCGGGAGGACGAATGGGTGGAGGTGACCTGGAAGGTCTCCGCGGCCGAGGACAATGTGATCTTCGGCAAAACGGCTCGTCGCCAGCACCGGTTGCGCCGCCTGTTGCGCGAAGCCGCAGCCCAGGCCGCCGCGCCGACGGTGGACGACCTGGCCGCGGCGCTGGAGGTCAGTCGCGCCACGATCAAGCGGGATCTGGCCGAGCTGCGCGGGGCCGGGCAGGCGGTGCGCACGCGCGGGAGCCGGCCATAAACGCGGGCGAGCTGCGTCGAACGCCCGCGTCCAGCGTCTCCCCCTGAGCGCGACGCCGACGCGCCTCTCCTTCACGTGTCTTCTCAAAAAGGCGGGGACAAGTTTGCTCAAGCCGAGTCCGTGACTCGGCGGGCGAACGGCGGATCACGGATCCACCCTGAGCTGCCCCAGGTTATCGAGAGGATACCCATCGGTGGATTCTTGAAAGATGTTTTGCTTTAAGAAGATCCAGGCGGCCCTCGCGCGCGTCTGGGGCGAGGACGAGCCGGCCTTGGATGAAGGGAGGCCATGAATGGCAGAGTACGGCGAGTGGACCCGCAAGGGCGCCACCCTGAGCGACACAACCGCCCAGGCTGAATACGGTGTGAGCCGCGACTTCATCATCGAAGGGATTGAAGCGGCCAAACTTGAGTACAGACCTGGGGCGATCTGGGGAAATCCGTACCTCAGAATCCTGAGAAGCCAACTCGAAAGGTACATCGCGGAGGAACTTGGCGAGGGCTATTTGGCGAAAGTCAAGAGTCAGACGGAGCTGCGCAAGATCAAGAAGGAGATATCCGACCTCAAGAAGCAACTGACTGCGCTTCAGGACCGGAAGGCTGCTCTTGAGGAGTCGTTGAAGGTGTCGCAAGCCACCGAATCATGCCACGGACCGCGCCCGACGGCTTCTGGCAGGGAGGCCGAAGACCGCGCGTGTCTGGGGTGAGGACGAACCGGATCAGGCGGAGGCGTGAGCCATGAAAGAAGCCGCCGAACTGGGCGCCTCAGTAAGTTCCAGAAAAATACTTATCCCAAAACCCCCTGAAATCCCCGGGAAAACCGGTGAGCTTGGGACGTTTATTTTTCTGGAACGGCCTCATTGACATCTGCCTCGGCTACGATCTTGCCAGCCTCATTGTAAAGGTGGCCTGTCCTCTGACTCCTGACCCCTAACCCGGACAAGGCCGCTGCGCTTACAAGCGCCGCTGCGCTTACAAGCGGAACCAAGAAGACGACAGCCACCACTCCCAAAATCCTTGCACAAAAAACAAGAATTTCGGGGATCAGGCA
>MNXL01000070.1 GCA_001871755.1 Anaerolineae bacterium CG2_30_64_16 | reverse complement strand
CCGGCGGCTGGCCAGGTTGATCGTGGACACGCGACACGCGATCTGAGGATTGGGGATTGAGGATTGGGGTAACTGCTCAGCCTGGCGCACTCTCAGGGATTGGAAATCCCTGTCTGAAGCTGAGAAGTGGCCGCAGCCACTGGCCGTCAGCCGCTGAGGGCGCCCCCAGGCGCTGAGCTTCTCAGGTTCAGCCAGTGAATTCGATTCACTGGGCTGAGCAGTTACGCCGAAGAATATTGAACGGCTTGACAGTGGGGGCAGAGATGACAGCGCTGACTGTTCACATGCTGCTGTATCCGGAAGAGACCTGGCATGTTGCGCACTGTCTGGAATTCGATTTGGTGGCCCAGGGGGAGACACCGCTGGCAGCTTTCAAGAACCTGCTGGATGCGATCGAGGTGCAAGCTGCCTACGCCCAGGAAGTGGGCGATTGGAGCCAGTTGTTTGTTCCGGCCCCTGCGGAATACTGGCGGCTGCTTCCGGCGGCAGAGCCTTACAGGCCAGAGGGCAATGGCTGGCGTTTGCCTGCGATCCTTTCTGGCATCGCACAATTCGTGGCAAGTAGGAGGTAGGGAATGAAGCGAGCATTGGTCTGCGGCGCCGGTGGGTTCATTGGCGGGCACCTGGTCAAGAAACTAAAGCGCGAAGGTTACTGGGTGCGCGGGGTGGACATCAAGGCGCATGAGTTCGCGTCCACTCAGGCGGACGAGTTCCTGCTGCTGGATCTGCGGGAGCCGGAGAACTGCCGAATTGCGCTGACGCTTCCGGCCCCCCTGCCCCCCAACCTTGGGAGGTCGGAGAGGGCCACCTTTGACGAGGTCTATCAGCTCGCCGCGGACATGGGCGGGATGGGGTTTATCCACAGCGCGGAGTGCGAGATCATGCACAACAACGTGCTGATCAACGTCCACATGACGCACCAGGCGGCGACGATGGGCGTGCCCCGCTACTTCTACTCGTCGTCGGTGTGCGTGTATCGGGATATGCAGCCGGGCGAGCCGGAGTTGACTGAGGCGGAGGCGATCCCGGCCAACCCCGACAACGAGTACGGCTGGGAGAAGCTCTACTCCGAGCGCATAGCCCAGGCCTATGGCCGGCGCTACGGCATGACGGTGCGCATCGCCCGTTTCCAGAACTGCTACGGGCCGGAGGGGACCTGGACCGGCGGCCGGGAAAAGGCGCCAGCCGCGATCTGCCGCAAGGTGGCTGAGGCGCCCGATGCCGGTACAATCCCGGTGTGGGGCGACGGCGCCGCGGTGCGGTCGTACACTTACGTGGACGACACGGTGGATGGCATCTACCGGCTGATGCATTCCGAGTTGGAAGGGGCGGTCAACATCGGCAACCCTGAGTACGTCACCGTGAAGGAGCTGGTGGAGACGGTGGCCGAGGTGGCGGGCAAGCGGATCAACGTCGAGTGGGTGCAGGGGCCGGTAGGGGTGCAGTCGCGCAATTTCAGCAATGAGCGGATCTATTCGACCGGGTGGCGGGCGCGGGTTCCGCTGGTGGAGGGGATCAAGCAGACGTACCCGTGGATTGAGGCGCAGGTGCAGCGGAGCAAGGATGCTGAGGAGAGGGGTGAGGGGGAGACGATGAGAGGATGAGAGGGATGATGGATAGGGTATGGCCTGACTCGAAGGAGTTTTGGTCCGTGCGCTGAGTCTGTGTCACCGGCGGGGCCGGCTTCCTGGGCTCATTTTTTGTCAATATGAAGCTCAGTGGGGGATGCCGTTCGTAGCTTTTTCCGAGCGGCTGAAGGCTGACCCAGCAGACCCCGATAACTTCTCCTATGAAATGGAAAGCGCATTCTGGGATTGGGAAGAGGCCGAGACCCTGTTGAGGCACTACGAAGGCCTGCGCGTCCAATGGACGTAACAGAGTTCGTTGAGATTAACTGGAGCCGCGCGCCGGTGTTCCTGGACAAGGAGCTGCGCCAGGTGACGCCGAGACCCCCCGGCCCCCAATTCTGGGGGTGAGCGGTTCCCCCCAAGATTGGGGGGTAGGGGGGCGCTTCCAAGCTGGCCCAGGTGTGGCGGCAGGATGGCGCAGAGGCCTGGGCGCTGGTGCACGTCGAGGTGCAGAGCCAGGAAGACACAAGCTTCGCCGAGCGGATGTACGTCTACAACTATCGGCTGTATGATCGCTTCCGGCGGCGGGTGGCGAGCCCTTCGACAAGCCCTTCGATCAACTCAGGAGGGGCCTCAGGACAGGCCTGGCGGTGTTGGGCGATGAGCGGGCGAGCTGGCGGCCAGCGCGCTTCGGCTACGAGTTGTGGGGTTGCGAAGTCGGCTTGCGCTTCCCGACGGTGAAGCTGTTGGACTATCGGGCACGCTGGGCGGAGCTGGAGGCGAGTCAGAACCCGTTCGCCACAGTCGTGATGGCGCATCTGAAAGCGCAGGAGACGCAGGCGGACTCTGAAGCGCGCAAGGCGGCCAAGTGGCAGTTGTTGCGCCGCCTGTATGAGCAGGGCTATGCGTGAGCGGACATTCGGTGCAGTATTTGGTCCCAGCCAAGGTGGTGCGCTTCTGGGTGAGCTGGCAAGCTGGTTCTGGCGCGTATCTGGGATGGCGAGACGAGCAGTTTGCTGACGAATCTGTAGCGACCTTGTACGAGCAGGCGCTGGCCCACCAGGCAGCATTGCCCGCCGATTCCAGAATTCGCGGATGACACGGATGCTGGACGTGATCGAGCTGCTGCGGCAGGGGGGCGCGGATGTGCGGCGCCATGATTCTTACGTGCCCAGCATCCACCAAAATAGTTTCCAGATGCAGGGCGAGCCGGACCTGAACGCCGCCCCCTTCGGCTCGGCTCAGAACATGGCCCTGCGACCGGCTCAGGACACGGCTCAGCACAGGCATGCGAGAGATGGCGCAGTATCCCGCTGCGTTCGAGCAGATCGCGTCCACACCGGTCAGCACTACGACGCCGACATGTCGCAGGTGTTCTTCGATGAGTTGGAGCTGCCGAAACCCGACGTGAACCTGGAAATCGGCTCCGGGTCGCACGCGGCGTAGACGACTCATGCATTGATTCAAGCCGATGGTGAGGTGGCAATAGGGAGGTGATCGTCGTGGAGCAGGCCATAGTATTGGATAAACTGGATATTTTGGTCGAACAGCGAGTCTATCCTGATCGCGCCGCGCTTACTAAAGACGCAATGCAGGCGCTGCTGCGCAGTCGGCCTGAACTGCGCCAGTATCTGGCGGTAGAGTTGTATCGCCGGGGCGAGATGTCGCTGGCGCGCGCGGCAGAGATCGGCGGGGTTGACATCGAAACGATCAAAGAGATCTTGCGCGAAGCCGGCGTCGAGAGAAGGGTCCCGACAATCGGCGCTGCGATTCACGAGGAGGTCGAATGGCTCAGGCGAATCCAGCGGGACCAGTCCCCCCGATCGTTGCCGTTGATACCGCCATCCTGAGCATGTTTGCCAAGGTAGAAGCGCTGACTGTCCTGGGCCAATTATTGGGGCAGGAGCGGCTGGCGACGACGCCTGCCATTCGCGAGGAGATCGCTGTCCCGCTGCAGTACGGTTATGATTTCCCCTTGCAGGCGTTGGCCCACACTGCCATTGCGCCTTTGACGAACCAGGTATGGCCAGAGCACGAGCGGTTGCGGGCGCTGGGCGCATCGCTGGGGAGAGGCGAACTCGAAGCGATTGCGTTTTGCAAAATTGAAGGTGCGTTGTTTGCCACTAACGATCTCATTGCCCGTCGGTTTGCCCTTGAACAGGGCGTACATGTAATTTCGCTGCAGACCATTTTGCGCGGGCTGTGGGTGACCGGGGTGTGTAGCAAATCAGAGGTGCGAGAGCTGTTAGAGCGTATCAAGCGGGCCGATCGACTTGAAGTGCCGTCTGAGGTCGAAACAGAAATCTTCAGCGAAGAAGCGCCGAGTTGATTTATGAATCAGCAGCACCCCCGAGGAGTTGCGCCAGATCTACCGGCAGACGAACTGAGGGCAGGCGCAGTTGCGAGAAACCTCTTCACGAATCCTTCGACTGCGCTCAGAGCTTGCCCTGAACACAGTGAAGGGACAGGTTGCACGAATTAACAGTATCCTCTCAAAAAGGCGGGGACGAATCTGCTCAAGCCGAGTCCGTGACTCAGCGGGCGAGCGGCGGATCACGGATCCGCCTTGAGCTGCCCCGGACTATTGAGAGGATACGCTCCAGATCGGTGCGTAGGATATGTTGGCCACCCAAGTGCCTTTTGAGCCAGAGACCCGCATGGCGCTCATCGAGGTGCCTGATTCAGTTTGGGACGGCGGCCTGGGGTTGATGCCACAAGTCGCATAAGCACAGTTGTTTCAGATTCAAGGGCTTGACGACGTGCGCGAGTCGCCGGCCCTGGACGTGATCGAGCTGCTGCGGGCCAAGGGCGCGGACGTGCGGTATCACGATCCGTATGTGCCGTGCATCCGCCACAACGGCTTCGAGATGGCCGGTGAGACGGACCTGGACACGGCGCTGGCCGCGGCGGACTGTGTTGTCGTGGTGACAGATCATTCGAGCTACGCTTGGGTGGCGATCCGGAAAAAGGTCAGGTTGGTGGTGGATACAAGGAACGCAATGGATCAGGTTCTACGGATCAAGCGAATCGTCCACCGCAACGGTGTGCGAGACGCGGTGTGCGCGGCGGTGCGGGAAGCATTGGTGTAGGCGGTTGAAGGTTGTGGGGAGGTGTACGATGGCGGGTTCACCAGCGACGGCTGTGAGGGAAACACATTCCGAAGCGCTACCGTCCCAACACGTAGGATACGTAAAGCGGCCGTACCGATGGCAAAGGGTCGGGCGTCAGACGCGCCCAAAGATAAGCTATGCTGAGTTTCTAGCCTGGATGGATGAAGATACCCTGGCCGAATGGGTAGATGGGGAGATAGTGATGACCAGTCCGGCGTCGCAGCGACATCAACTGCTGACGGGGTTTCTGGAAAAGGTATTGGGAGTGTTTGTCGAACAACATCACCTGGGCCTGGTGCTGAGCGCTCCTTTCCAAATGAAAATGAAACAAGGCCGCGAACCGGACTTATTGTTTGTCGCCCAGGAACACCTGGACCGACTCAAGGAGACTTATCTGGATGGGCCGGCCGACCTGGTGGTGGAAATTATCTCGCCGGAAAGCCTGGAGCGAGATCGGGGGACCAAGTTCGTGGAGTATGAGGCCGGTGGTGTGCCCGAGTACTGGCTGCTGGACCCGTTGCGGCGGTGGGCCGAGTTTTATCGTCTGGGGGAGGATGGGCGGTATCGCGCTGCTTTTGCTGGCACAAAGGGCACGTATCACATAAAGGCTTTACCGGGCTGTTGGTTGCGCGTGGAGTGGCTGTGGCAGGAACCGTTGCCGGACGCGGCGCGCGTGACATGGGAAATCATCGGGGTCGAGAAGCTGCGCCAGTTGTTGGCCGAGCTGGAAGGACAGGCAGCCGATCAGCAGCGGTAGAGAGGAAAGTGGGGATACCTGTGGGGCGCCGACGGGCTACGGCTGCTGCCGGAGATCGGGCGCATCGAGGATGTGTACCTGGTGCGCGCGATCCACGAGGGGTTGAAGCGCGTGAGCACCCCCGACGAGTTGCGGCGGATCTACCCGGCGCCGAGCCGATTGATGATCGCCCCCAGCGCGGTAGAAATCCGGACATCATTTTTGCGCCTTTGCGTGAGCTACCCGGAGTTGCCCCTTTGAGGAGCTCCACGCAAGAAAGCAGGAAGGGGGTTTGGCCCGCCAGCGCCGCTTTCAGACGTGACCCACGTGCAGTTACGGTAACGGTGGGACAACGCGGGGCACTACCACGCGGTGTCAACATACCCCCACCACGTTCACGTTGGCTCGGAGGTCAACGTGTTGCCTCATGAAGCGGTCAGCGCGGCGGATGTGCTGGCTGTGGGCCTGCCCCTTGCCGTGGCCTTCGCGGAGAAGGGCTTCCCCGTCACGTTCGCACACTCAGTGCAAGGGTGGGCATTGACGTGGACGGCGGCAAGGGATCCGCTCGGCAAGGTGGCCGCGCTGAACCGTGGCCGGAGGCTGATCGTGTGACTGAATTCATCAATCCGCACGACAAGTTCTTCAAGGAGGCGCTGACGCAGCCGGAAGCGGCGCGCGACTTTCTGCGTTACTACCTGCCGGCCGAGGTGGCGGTACTGCTGGACCTGACCGACCTGCGCCTGGTGAAGGACTCGTTCGTGGACGAGACGTTGCAGGAGCACTTTGCGGATCTGCTCTACGAGGTGCGGCTGCTGGACGGGCGGGACGCGTACATCTACGTGTTGTTCGAGCACAAGAGCTACGCGGATCCGCTGGTGGCCTTTCAGGTGTTGCGCTACATGGTGCGAGTGTGGGACTATGGGCTGCGG
>MNXL01000122.1:5072-6432 GCA_001871755.1 Anaerolineae bacterium CG2_30_64_16 | reverse complement strand
GACCAGTTTCAGTATAGCATAGCGCGGCCTCCGGCCGCAACCGAACCTATCACCACAAAGGCACAAAAACACGAAGGTCTCAAAGGCTTTGTGTCTTGGTGTCTTCGTGGTAAGGAAGATTCTCGCGATCAACGCAAATGTCGTGGGGTAATACTATAGAAAGGCACATCATGCACATCATCGATTTGCGCAGCGACACGTTCACCAGGCCCACGCCGGCGATGCGTCGGGCGATGTACGAGGCCGAGGTCGGGGACGACGTCTTCGGCGAGGACCCGACCGTCAACCGGCTGGAGGCGCTGGCGGCCGAGCGCATGGGCAAGGAGGCCGGCCTGTTCGTGGCCTCTGGCACCATGGGCAATCTGGTGAGCCTGCTGGCGCACTGCGGCCGCGGGGACGAGGCGATCGTCGGGGACCAGGCGCACACCTACATCTACGAGCAGGGTGGCATGGCCGCGTTGGGCGGGATTCAACCGCGCGTCGTCCGCAACCAGCCGGACGGCACGCTGGACCTGGCCGAGGTGGCCGCGGCGATCCGGGGCGAGAATATCCACTTCCCGATCAGCCGGCTGGTGGCGGTGGAGAACACCCACAACCGCTGCGGTGGCGCACCGCTCACACCTGCGTACATGGCCGCGCTCGGCGCGCTGGCGCGGGAGCATGGCCTGCGTGTGCACGTGGACGGCGCGCGCATCTTCAACGCGGCCGTGGCGCTGGGGGTAGACGCCAGGGCGCTGGTCGCCGACGCCGACTCGGTCAGCTTCTGCCTGAGCAAGGGGCTGGGCGCGCCGGTGGGCTCGGTGGTGTGCGGCGAGCGGGAGTTCGTCGCCCGGGCGCGACGGGCGCGCAAGGTAGTGGGCGGCGGGATGCGCCAGGCCGGGGTGATTGCCGCGGCCGGCATCGTGGCGCTGGAGCAGATGGTGGACCGGCTGGCCGAGGATCACGCCAACGCGGAGACGCTGGCCGCCGGGTTGGCCGAACTGCCGGGGGTCGAGGTTCCGGCTGTGCTCGCCCGCACCAACATCCTCTACTTCAACGTGGTGCGGGAGGACATAGATGCAGCCACCCTGGCCGCGCGGGTGGCCGAGCAGGGCGTGCGCGTACTGGATCTTGACCCGCGACGTGTGCGTGCGGTCACCAACTATCACGTGACCGCGGCCGACATCCAGGCCGCGCTGAAGGTGTTTCGCACGGTGCTGGCGTAGACCGACCGCGCCCTGGCGGGTCGCAGGTTCAACTGTAAAGAAATCACTTCGCACTTTGCTCGGGCCGGTTTCCCGACCGAGCCCGCTTGTGGGTCACCTGTTCAGGCGCGATCTGGCTACCTGTCCAATCCCAAAACTCCCCAGGCGCCCGATGC
>MNXL01000122.1:0-5058 GCA_001871755.1 Anaerolineae bacterium CG2_30_64_16 | reverse complement strand
CCGTGTAAGCTTGTGGTCAGGGCGCCGGCGGTGATTGTCGGGCTGTTGTCCGGTTCGACCGCAAAGGCGTTGGTATACTGAGCGCACGTCAGTTTTCGGCCCTTCGACGTTGCCCTTCGACAGGCTCAGGATGTACCCTTCGACAGGCTCAGGATGTACCCTTCGACAGGCTCAGGAGGGACCTCAGGACATGCTTCGCTCAGTTACACCCGCGAACGCGGGACGTCATTCCCGCGAAAGCGGGAACCAGACTTCTGGATTCCCGCGTTCGCGGGAATGACGTGCTGGTTTTTGCGCTGCGCGGGAATGACGCACGTCGAAGTTTCAGCCTGACTCAACTGTCTGATGCCGGCGGGGCCGGGTGAGGAGGATTCTTATGAGTGGACCGACTGTATCGCTGACGGGCTTGTGCAAGACCTTCGGCCCGGTCAAGGCAGTGACCGATGTCTCTTTCGATGTCTATCCGGGTGAAATCTTCGGGCTGCTAGGGCCGAACGGCGCGGGCAAAACCACTACCATTCGCGTGATGCTGGATATTTACCGACCCGACCACGGCCAGATCGCGGTCTTCGGCGGCAGGTTGGACGAAGGGAAAAAGAACCGCATCGGCTACCTGCCGGAAGAGCGGGGCCTGTACAAGGACCTCAAGCTGGAGCCGACGCTGGTCTACCTGGCCACGCTCAAAGGGCTGGACGAGGCCACCGCGCGCAAGCGGCTGGCCGACTGGTTGCAGCGGTTTGACCTGTACGACCACCGACATAAGAAAGTCCAGGACCTGAGCCGCGGCATGCAACAGAAGGCGCAAATCATCGCGACGTTGATCCACCAGCCCGACCTGATCGTCGTGGACGAGCCGTTTTTGGGCCTGGACCCGGTGAACACGCGTCTGGTGAAGACGATCATCGAGGAGCAGCGCCAGGCAGGCCGCACGATCATCATGTCCACCCACCAGATGTACCAGGTCGAGGCGCTGTGCAACCGCATCGTGCTCATCGACCGCGGCCGCTCGGTGTTGTACGGCGAGGTGGAGCAGATCAAGCACGATTTCGCGGGCAACGCCGTCGTTGTGGCAGGGCAGGGGGACTTCAGCCAGGTACCCGGCGCGTTGGAGGCCCGCCGGGAGAACGGCACGTGGCATCTGGCGTTGGCGCCCGGCGTCAGCTCGCAGGACATTTTCCGTGCGCTGGCGGCCCGGGACGACGTCAAGATCGAACGGTTCGAGATCGCCGAGCCTTCCCTCGAAGACATCTTCGTCTCCGTTGTGCAGGGCGCGGGCGCCGGGGAGGCCGCCGATGCGTAAGTTCTGGTTGGTGGCCAGGCACGAATACCGCAACATGACCCGCCGCCGCTCCTTCATCTGGAGCACGATCGGGCTGCCGCTGTTGATCGCCGCGGTCACCGCGATCAGCGCGCTGATCGCCACTGGCGCAGGCGAGGCGATCGCGTTGGGTTACGTCGATCATGCCGGCGTGATCGCCGACTCTGCGGGCGCAACGGCGCAGGTGGGAGATGTCCTGTTTCGCGGCTTTTCGGACGAGGTGTCGGCGCGGGGCAGCCTGGAGGCCGGCGCGCTCCAGGCATACTACGTCCTGCCGGCCGACTACCGTCAAACCGGACAGGTGCAGATGTACTACGGCCGGAACACGCCCACCGAAAGGACGCGACAGCGCTTCGACGCGTTCCTGCGGGCCAATCTGGTGGCGGATCAACCGACAGCCGTGCGCGGCCGCGTCGACGATGGCGTGAATCTGATCCTGCGCTCCGCCGACGGTCGGCGTGAAGTCACCGAAAACGGCTGGGTGAACATCCTGCTGCCGTTCGTCGCCGGCATGTTTTTCACCTTCGCCACCATGATGGCCGCCGGCTACCTGCTTCAAGCTATCACCACCGAGAAGGAGAACCGCACGGTGGAGGTAATGGCCACGTCGCTGTCGCCGTTGGATCTGGTGGGTGGGAAGGCCGTCGGGTTGATGGCAGTGGCGCTGACCCAGTTGCTGGTGTGGATCGCGGCGCTCGTCGTGGGGCTGGTGATCGCCGCGTGCTTCTGGCCCGAGGTGGCCGCGGTGCGGGCGCCGTGGGGATTGCTCGGCGTGACCGCGCTCTTCTTCCTGCCGACCTACGCGCTGGTGGCCGGGATCATGGTGGCGATCGGCGGCATGGTGACCGAGGCGCAGCAAGGGCAGCAGATCAGCGGCATCACGAGCATGCTGTTCATGATACCCTTGTTCCTGACGGTGTTGATCTTCAGCCAGCCCGACAGCCCGCTGATCGTCGCGCTGACGCTGTTTCCGACCACCTCGTTCCTGACGATCCTGATGCGGTGGGGGGCCACGGTTGTGCCGATCTGGCAACTGGCCGTCAGTTGGGTCCTGTTGGTGGCAGCGGCCGGGCTGAGCGTATGGGCTGCGGCGCGCATTTTCCGGATCGGGATGCTGCGCTATGGCCAGCCGCTCGATCTGGCGGCAGCCTGGGCGGCGCTGCGGAGATGAAAAGAGCGCCAGACCTGACAGGTTTGCTGAAAACCTGTCAGGTCTCTCCCAAATGAAAGGCAAACGCCATGCGCAACATCGGTCTGGTGCTGAGACACGAAATCAAGACCACGTTGGAGAAGCGATCGTTCTGGTTGACGACGTTTCTCTTCCCGCTGTTCATCATCGCGTCCACCGTGCTCCCGCAACTGTTAGCCCGGGATACCTTCCAGGAACCGGGGCTGGATACGCTGTTGGCGGCGGCCCAGCCGCAGAGCGCCGGCTACGTGGACGCGGCCGGGGTGATCGCCGCGCTGCCGCCGGGCTTCCCGCCGGAACTGCTGCGGGCCTATCCCGACGAGGCCAGTGCGCAGGCCGCGCTGGCGGCCGGCGAGGTGGGCCAGTACTACCTGATCCCGGCGGATTTCGTCGCGACCGGGGATGTGGTGTTGGTGGACAGCCATTTCTCGGCCTTCACCGGCCTGGACGGCGGCACGCTGATGGAGTATGTGCTCAACTACAACCTGCTGGGGGACCTGGCGCTCGCCCGGCTGTTGATCGACCCCACCCCGTCCGTCACCATGCAGTCGATCGCGCCCGCGACCCAGAACAGTGCAGACCCGGATGATCCGTTCGTGTTTGCGGTACCGTTTGCGGTCATGTTCATCCTTTTCTTTGCGATCACCATGAGCGCGGGTTTCATGCTCCAAAGCGTGGTCAAAGAGAAGGAGAACCGCACGGCCGAGATCCTGCTGCTGAGCGTGCGGCCGCGGGAGCTGATGCTGGGCAAGGTGCTGGGGCTGGGGCTGGTGGCGTTGCTGCAGTTGGCGATCTGGATGGGGGGTGGCTGGCTGGCCTTGAACCAGAGTGGGAACGTGGCGACCGCGCTGACCGACTTCACCCTGCCCGCCGGGTTTGCGATCTGGGCCGTGCTCTATTTTCTGTTCGGCTACATCCTGTATGCGTCGGTCCTGGGCGCGCTGGGCGCGCTGGCCCCGAATGTGCGTGAGGGGACGCAGTTCACCTTTCTCGCGATCTTGCCGTTGCTGGTGCCGATCTGGCTGAACACCGCGTTCACCCAGGCGCCGGACGGCGCGCTGGCGACCGCGCTCAGCCTCTTCCCGCTGACCGCGCCCACCGCGATGGTGACGCGCTTGTCGATCAGCCACGTGCCGCTCTGGCAACCGGTCGTCAGCCTGGCCGGCCTGGCTGGCACGACCTACCTGTTCGTGTTGCTCTCAGGGCGTTTCTTCCGCGCGGACACGTTGCTCTCGGACGCCAGCCTGAACTGGGGGCGGATCGTGCGAGAAGTGCGCGGCGTGCGCCTGCACTTGACAGCATGATAAACCGTGATAGAGTTGCACTATCAATAGCACTGCCTCGCGTCAGGCAGGTACGCCTTGCGCGAGGGGAAACGACGTGTGCGATAGGATTTGCTATATCGTGGATGGAAAATCAACAAACACGAAGTAATCCGCAGGATACAGGTAATCTTCGCCCTCGTTATCGACAACACGAACATAATTCGATCTCGCGGCGCTCTCGTCGGGCAAGACTTCATATACCATGCGCGGCGTCAGCAAATCCGGGTCATCGCTATGGATGCAGATGGCAAGATGTCGGCAATCTCGCCGGTAGTCTCGAATCATCTCAAGGTACACTATCCTGTCGGCCCTCGGCTGTGCACGGTCGAACCTCCAGCGAGGGTGGGGGGCGCAGGTGACCCCGGAACACCCACTGCCTTGCGCCACCTACACGGCAAGCTGTTCAGAGGCGAACAGTAAGGTCTGCTCTACTGCTTGAGGCAATGCAATGGGGTAGAATCGCTCTGTGGAGTAAGCATAATCTTCACCACTCTCATCAATCACCCGGACATAGCCGTGTACTGCCGCCTCTTCATCGGGAATAACCCGATAGAGTTTGCCGACTTCCAGCGAAGCGGGGTAATCCTCATTGCTGAGACAGATGGCAAAGTATGGTGTGGATAGGTGTCGTTTGTTCATGATCATCACTCAGTCCAGAAATGGCAACTTCAGTTTGAATTCCTTTCTCCCGATACCGTGAGCTTCGTACCAATGAATTTCAGCAGTGCGTATCGAACCATCCCTCAGCCGTACCAGGGCAATCCCTTTGAGTTTTCGCCAGCGGCCTTCGCCGTATTGCTTACGCAAGCGCGTCAGGTCACGGATGGACCGTTCAATCGCGATGGGTTGAATGTGGGTAATCTCTCCGACGATTTCGAAGTCCATGCACTCATCCAGGGTTACAAGACTTCAGATATCATGCGCGGCGTTAGCAAGTCCGGATCATCGCTACGGATTCGGATGGCGGATTGCGGGCTTGGCTCTTGAAGCACAGTATAAGACATGTCGGCGGCGCTGTCAACAGGTTTCGCGAGCGCGGCCCGTCACACCGCGCGGCCGCATCGCCGCACCGCGACCTGCTGGAACAGCGCGTCCAGCTCCTCCCGCGGGGGGAGGCGCGCGCCCAGGCGGGTGATGGCGCCGGCCGCAAACGCGGTGGCCAGCCGGGCGCAATCGGCGAGGTCCATGCCCTGGCCGCGGCCGGCGATCACCCCCGCCACCAGCGC
>MNXL01000123.1 GCA_001871755.1 Anaerolineae bacterium CG2_30_64_16 | reverse complement strand
GCGGCGTCCAGGCCCTCGAGGATGTCGGCGATTTCGCCCTGCCCAACCGGGTGCGTCTCGCGCCATCCATCCTGGTGCTTCCTCGCCTGGATGAACGCACAAGCCAGCCCATTCCCTACCGATTGGAACCGGGCACCTACTGGGTTTCCGGCAACGACCGCCGCACGCCCAACCCGCCCCACATCCCTCTCCATTTGCCCTCCGGCGAACTGTCGCTGCAGATCCACAAGCCGGACGGCTCCCAGGAGACCGTCGGTCCGGCAACTCTATTGCAAACCGACATCCGCACGCCCTTCCTGGCGGATGGCAGCGACCTGGACGAAAGCACCGGCAACATGTGTGACGTCTACCATCTTACCACCCTGCAGGACGAATTCGCTTACATTTTCGACCAGGACGGCCTCTACACGATCGCCCTGGTTGGACAGGTTGATGACATTTACGGCAATCCATACGAGTTCCATTCTACCTTTGAGGTGCTGGTCGCTCGCATACTCGACCTGGACCCCGCTCAACTTCCCGGTACACCTTATCGCCAGGGTGACGCCTTTGCCCCCGGGCTGCACGTCTATCCACCGGTACCAGCGCACGTCGATATACGCCTGAGCCACCTGCCCAACTCCGATCCCGCTCAAGAGATCACCCATACGACTAGCGGAGAAGCCAACCGCTTTGGCACCTTCCAACCCCCGGCAGGCACCGAGATACGTTTCGACTCTCCGGGCGAATTCCGCGTCGATATCCTTGCGACCTACACCTCGCCCGGCGGCGACCTGTGGGCTGGGGCGGTCACCTGGGGGGAAGTGGTGGAAGGTTTGACCCCGCGCACAAGTGCTCACGGTCGCCGCGGCCTGAACTTTGCAGGCGACAGCCTGGATGATACCCCCACCTGGTTCATCAGCGCTCAGCTTCCTCCGGATAAGATTGGTATAGAACACTGGGTTCCCTACTTTAGCGGGGATATTGCCTGGGGCGCAGAAGTGGGCGCGCAAATCATGGAAGACCAATCCTTGATGAGTGAGGTCACCATCCGCGATCTCACCGGTCCCTCTGAGCAGATGTACAACCTCATACGGGCCTACTATTCCCGTTGTCGTGATCCTTTCTCTCCCCCACCGCTGGACCACTCCCCCACCGGCCTTGAGAAACGTCTGAATGTGGGTGAAGCGCCTCTGTGCGTCGCCACCAGCAGCGGGATCGACGCCGAAGTCGATCCCGGCCAGGTGGAATACTGGGGCTACTGGTATGCCGCCTCGGAGCGTCCCGATGTACACGTGCGTGAGATTATCGGCGAGGATGGGGTGACAACTGCCTACTGGCGCTTCAATGACACCTATGGCTACCAGATCGGCGAGCCGGCCAACGGTGATCACGAAGGCGATATCAAGTGGAATTTCGGCGGGGCGGTCCTGCGCGTCATCTCTGAAACCAACCCCATCAACGAATATGCCATCTACGGCTCGTTCTGGGTGCTGCTGCCGCTCGATGATCCGATCGGCCCGCGGGTTACCCCACCCTTCCAGGATGCCACCGGCGCCAGCATCAACGGCGGCCCGATCATGACTCTGCTTGGGCAAGAGATCGACATGCTCTTCCTGCCCAAGGGCGTGCGCCCCGGCGACGTGTTGGAAGTGGGCGACCTGATCGCCTTCTCCGGTCACGTGGGGCCGCCACTGGACAGTCGTGTGGACGTGACCATCACGTCGCCCAGCGGCGCCGAATATGCCCGAAGCTGGCACGCCAACAAGATCGGCTGGCTCTACGATCCCTCTTTTGATTTCGTGGCCAACGAAGTCGGCCGTTGGACGGTGGACGTTTTTGTCGAACACGACCGGCCCTATCTGCCCACTGGCATGACCCCTGCCAGCCACAACACCGGCACTGTGCTGGGCACCAGCGGGCGTTACGAGTTCTACGTCGTTGATCCAGATGCCCCTGCCCTGCACATCTCCGCCCCGGAACCCGGCTTTATCGTCTGGCCGGACTATGAAATCGAACCCATCGAGATCCGGGGGCGTGCGCCGGCCGGGACGGCGGCCGTCCACTACACGATCCACGACAAGGGCATCGTTATGGGCCAGGGCAGCGTGACCCCAGATCCCGGCGGCGCCTTCACCCTGGTCTACGATGCCAAAGCGCTCCACGAAGACTTTCCGATGCTCAGCCTGACCGCTCGCGAGGGACGGTGGGAGGGCCTGGCCGACGAAGTGAGCATCCACCTGTTGGCAGTCGGCGCGGAGACGCCCCGCGCTGCCACCGTGACCCTGATCGGCGAGGAGGTTTTTGTCCACGGCGGAGAGGATCCAGGTGGGTTCTTCCCAATCTATCTGCCGTTGGTGACGAAGAACTGACCATCTCAAAAAGAGGGGAGCAAGGACGTGGAAACTCGACTCTGGATACCGTTGCTAACGACGCTGCTCTTGCTGTTCGGCGCTGTGGGCCTGCTGCTCGGCGTATCGGCCGCTCCCGCCGCCACGGTCGAGGGCATCGTCGTCGACCGCGACGGCATTCCCCTGGCCGGGGCTACAGTGCGTTGGCGAGCGACGGACCACGCCACCACGACGGCGCCCGACGGCCAGTTCAACCTCGGCGGCCTGCCCGAAGGCCAGGAGATCGAGATCACCGCCTGGGCCGACGGCTACTATATCGCCAGCACCCACGTCACACCCACCGTCAGTGGCATCACTCTCACCGTGCGGCCTTATCACCGGCAAGATCACCCCGAATACGAGTGGCCATCGCCCATCAGCGGCACCTCGCCTGGCGCCTGTGGCAACTGCCACCCGATGATCGTGGCCCAATGGATCACCAACGCCCACGGCCTGGCCGTGTCCAACCCGCGTTTCTTCAGCCTCTACAACGGCACCGATCTGAGTGGCACGGTGGCCGTCGGCCCCGGCTACCTGAACGATTTCCCCGGCACGGTGGGCACCTGCGCCAACTGTCACGCGCCCGGCTGGGGCGTGGATGGCTACCTGACCACGGACATGAACGACGCGCGGGACGTAATCACCGCCGGCATCCATTGCGACTACTGCCACAAGATCGGCGGGGTCTATCTGAATCCTGCCACCGGCTCAGTCTATGCCAATGTGCCCGGCGCCCAGAGCACGCGCCTGCTCCGCCCGCCGCCGGGCGACGACATCTTTTTCGGCCCCTACGACGACATCCACGATCCAGACACCTATCTGCCGGCTATGACGGAGAGCCGCTACTGCGCGCCTTGCCACCAGTTCAGCTTTTGGGGTACGCCGATCTATGAATCGTACGACGAGTGGCTGGCCAGCCCCTACGCTGAGGCAGGGATCATGTGCCAGGACTGCCACATGCCGCCCAATGGTGACACCTTCTTCGCCCTGCCCGAGGTGGGCGGGCTGGCGCATCCGCCGGACCGGATCCCCTCTCACCTGGACCTGGGCGCGAGGAGTCTAAACCTGTTGCAGAACACCGTGACCATGACCCTGCACGTGGAACAGGTAGGGGAACTGGTCTCGGTGACGGTGACCATTACTAACACCGAGGCCGGCCACCACGTGCCCACCGATCAGCCAGGCCGACACCTGATCCTGACGGTCGAGGCCGAGGATGGACAGGGGCAAGCCCTGACGCTACAGGCCGGTCCCCTCGTGCCGGAATGGGGCGGCGCGCAGGCCGGGCTGCCGGGCAAAGCCTTTGCCAAGGTGCTGCGCGACGTGCAGACCGGCGAGGCACCGGTGGTCAGCTATTGGAAGCAGGCCCTCATCGCCAGCGACAACCGCATCCCGGCGCTGGGCAACGATCGGTCGGTCTATGCCTTTGCCGCGCCGCCGGCGAGCGGTCCGGTAACCGTTGTGGCTGAACTGCGCTTTCGCCGCGCTTTTCAGGCAGTGCTGGATGCCAAAGGCTGGAACGAACCAGATATCGTGATGGAGCAAGCTCGCAAGGTGATTGAGGCAGTGCCGAAGAGTCGTGAAGAACCACCGCGCCAAGAGGGACAGCGGCTAAGGGGGCACGATGAAATCCGCATGTCGGCGCCGTAACGGTGGCGCTGCCCTAACCGTCTGCCACTTCCCCCGCCACCTGGTGCAGGGGATAAGTTCGAATCCCCTTGGGGGCACTTTTTATGTCAAGCACATCATCGAACAATGATGTGCTTTTCTTTTATGGTTTCGAATTGGTAGTGCGCCCATGGCTCTCGAAGTGGAGCCTCGGATGCCGTGCATCTCGATCCGTATGGGTCTGCTACGCCCAAGAGCCTGTCTGCCATTCTATATACCCAGGCCTCCGAGTGATGATGATTTGTGTTGCGTTGAACGAGGTGGCCGTTTTGTATTGCAGTCAACCCGCTTCTGACTGTCGAAGGCAGGCTTTAGATAGGCTCACTGGACGCTACCAGGGTGAGTTGGAGAAAAGATGCCGATCGGGTATAATCAGTGCAGGAGACAGCACCATGCCCTACCAGATTTCTGAGCCAGTGGACATCCCACGCCTTCAGCAAATCCTGAATGCGCTGGAGGTCGAGATTGACGAACGCGAGCAGGTCGCAGCAGCGCTGGCGCGCCAGAACGCCGAACTGTATGGCGAGTTGCAGCGGCGGCTGGCCGAGAGCGAGAGCTTCAACCGCGTTCTGGTGAGCTTGCTCCAGAAGACGGTTCTGGAACAAGTGCTGAACATCGTCTGCACCGAAGCCCAGGGCTTGATCGGCGCGACCGGCAGCGCGGTCTTGCTGCTGACCGATCAGGCCTGGCTGGAGGTCAAGCACCGGTTGGGCAAGCCGTTGGCGGCCGTTGAACCCGTGCCTGTGGACGGCTCGTTGGCGGGTCAGGTCGTGCGCCAGGGGGAGCCGGTGCTGCTGAATGACCCGGCCCTCTTCGCGCAGGCCCAGGTGTACCAATGGCCCTCGGATCTCACTGCACTGCTCGCCGTACCCTTGCGCGTCAATGGCGGGGTCATCGGCGTGCTGGACGTCGTGAACAAGGCGGGCGGCTTCACCGAGCAAGACGTCCCCGTCATGTCCGTTTTCGCCAACCAGGCCGCCATGGCCATCGAGCACGCCCGGCTCCAACAGCAGGCGGAGCAGTTGGCGGTGCTGGCGGAACGACAACGCCTGGCCCGCGAGCTGCACGATTCGGTCACACAATCGCTCTACAGCGTGACCCTGTACGCCAACGCCGCGGCCCTGGCGCTGGCGGCCGGCAAAGGTGATGTCACGGCCGGCTACTTGCAGGAGTTACAGGAGACCGCGCAGGAGGGGATGCGCGACATGCGGCTGCTCATCTTCCAGTTGCACCCGCCCGTGTTGGAGGTGGAAGGGCTGGTGGCCGCATTGCAGGCGCGCCTGGCAGCCGTCGAGGGCCGCGCCGGCCTGCCAACCGAGTTTCGCGTCGCGGGGGAGCGGCGGTTGCCCATCGCGATCGAAGCCGAGCTTTTCTGGATCGCCCAGGAGGCCCTTAATAACGTGCGCAAACATGCGGCGGCCCAGCACGTGACCGTGCATCTCCACTTCACCGCCGCGACCATCGCCCTGGAAGTGCTGGATGACGGCGTGGGGTTCGATCCGGGTGCAGTGCCCGCCGAAAGGCGGGGAGGGTTGCGCACCATCGCCGAACGCACCGCGCACATGGGCGGGAAACTGACATACGAAAGCATGCCGGGCGCGGGCACACGGGTGAAGGTTGAGGTGGCGCTATGACAGAAAAAAACACGCGCGCCGTGGAATCGCGTATTCGAGTTTTGATTGTTGACGACCATGCCATCGTGCGCAAGGGGATCTGCGCCCTGCTCTCTGAAGCCGACGGCTTCGAGGTGGTGGGGGAAGCGGGCAACGGGCAGGAAGCGGTGCTGGCCGCGCAGGAGATCCAGCCTGACGTCATCCTGATGGATCTGCTGATGCCCGGCATGGACGGCATCGAGGCGACGCGCCAGATCACCAACCGGCAGCCGAAGGCTCGCATCCTCGTGCTGACCAGCTTTGCCGCCGACAACAAGGTCTTTCCGGCCATCAAAGCGGGCGCGGCGGGTTACCTGCTCAAAGACTCCTCGCCTGAGGAACTCGTGCGGGCCATCCGCCAGGTGCAGCGCGGCGAGCCCTCGCTCCATCCGACCATTGCCCGCAAGTTGCTGCAAGAGATCGCGCGGCCAGCCGAGCAGCAGCCCGCCCCCGAGGCGCTCACAGCGCGCGAGATGGAGGTGCTGCGGCTGATCGCCCAGGGACTGAGCAACCAGGAAATCGCCGACCGGATCGCGGTCAGCGAGCCGACCGTGCGCGCCCACGTGAGCCGGATCCTCGGCAAGCTGCACCTGGCCAGCCGCACCCAGGCCGCGCTTTACGCGGTGCGGGAAGGGTTGACGGAAACGGACAGCGCGCAGGAGGCATAGCCACGGACTACGCCGTTCTCTGTGGAACCTGTACACCAAACATTGTACACTAAGCGCCTGTCACAAAATAACTTTGCCATATGGACAAGAAGCCATATTCGTGATAGAGTGTGATCATGGATACTGATACTGCTTTGATCAAGCAACGATTCGAAAACATCGAACCCTTTCTGGATGAACGCACGCGGCGGCTCCTTGTTGCTGCTGAATCCTCCGTCCTGGGCCATGGCGGCATCGCGAAGGTGTCTCGTGCCACAGGGCTCTCTCGCCCCACG
>MNXL01000296.1:218-6408 GCA_001871755.1 Anaerolineae bacterium CG2_30_64_16 | reverse complement strand
ATGGCGGCGATAACCGCTTCGTGGCCGTGTCGCCCGACGGGGGCCAGATCGCGTACGTTTCCCAGAACGCAGGCTACCCCGGCATCGATCTGATGCTGATGAACGCCGACGGGAGCAACCGCCGCGCCCTGTTCAGCTACGCGTCCCGCAAGCAGTGCGACGATCCGGGTCGCTTCCTGTACCGTCCCGACTGGTCGCCCGACGGCACGCGCATCGCCTTCGGCGCAGACGACGATGATGATGGGCTGATCAGCGTACTGGTCATCAACGTGGCGTCGGGCCAGGCGCAGCGCCTGATCCGGGATGGGAACAGCCCAGCCTGGAGCCCGGACGGCTTGCGACTGATTTACAAGCCGGCCGGCGAGCGGCAGATCTTATTTGTCGCCGACACGAGCGGCAACCGGCTCTACCAGTTGACCGGCGCCGACTACAACGCCTGGTCGCCGGATTGGGCACGCTGAGCCGGCCACCCATTCAGTGCACTCGTATTCAACTGGAGGAGGAGATACACTATGGCAACACCCACCACATGTCCCAAGTGCGGCGCGCCAGTGGCGCAGCCGGCCGGCCGCTTCTGTATGGCCTGCGGCGCCGCGCTGGCCCCCGCCGACGCCGCAGGGCGTGTGCGCGCGCAACCCGCGCCGCCGCCCAACCAGCCACAGACTGCCCCGGTCCAACCGGCTCCGGTCAGCACGGCAGCCCGCCCGCCGGCCGCAGTCCCCAAGGCAGCCGCAGCCCCTACGCCGTCAAAAGGGGGACGGAGATTCACTATTGTCAACCTGCGCAACCTGTTTGGTCTCTTCGATCTGCTGGCGCTTGTGGTCGGCCTTGGATTCCTGGCCTTTACGCTCCTGCGGACTCCTTCCACGCAGTGCCAGCCGCTGGACCTGCCCGCCTCGCACACCGTGGCTGACAGCCGACGCACGCAGGCGGGCACCCTGGATGGCTTCGTCGTCTTCCAGAGCGGTCAAACTTACCTGATCGCCGAGGGGCAGGCGCTGACCATCCCCGAGGACGGCACATTGCTGATCGAGCCGGGCGCACACTTGCAGTTCGGCGCGGGCTCTGCCCTCGACGTGCACGGTCGCCTGCACGCCTGCGGCAGCAGCGGCAAGCCGATCGTCCTCACGTCAGACCAGGATGACCCGGAGCGGAAGGGCGCGGGCGGCCCACAGCCGGGCGACTGGATCGGCGTCCGCTTCTTCGATGAGAGCAACGATGACTCGGTGCTGGGCCACGTGCAGATCCGCTACGCGGGGCGCGACAACCACGGCGCGGTGCATCTGGGCAAGGCATCGCCACACTTGAGTGATCTCACCATCACCGACAGCAAGTGGTTCCCGCTCAGCATGGCGCCCAGCGCCGCGCCGGTACTCTCGGGCAAGATCGAGTTTACCAACACGCCCGCGCGGGGCATCGAGGTGCGCGGGGGTGAAATCCGGGAAGACGTCACCTGGGAGAACACCGCTGTCGTCTACATAGTGACCGGCAACGTGCGCGTCAATCAAGCCACGCGCATGACCATCAAGCCCGATGTGGTCGTCAAGTTCGCGCCCGACACGGGTTTGGAGGTCGAAGGCACCCTCATGGCTTCCGGCAACGGCCGGGGCGCGCCCAAGGTCGGGGAGCGCGGCAGCATCACCTTCACGTCGCTCAAGGACGATGAAGTGGCCGGCGACACCGACGGACGAGCGGCGGTCCCGGAAGCCGGTGACTGGTATGGCATCCTGCTGCGCGGCAGCAGCAGCCGCTCCATCCTGCACGGCGCCTTGATTCGCTACGCAGGCAAGAACAACCGCGGCGCAGTCCACATCGAAAACGCCTCACCGGAAATCAGCGGCAACCGGATCGAGCACAGCGCCTGGTACGCGATCAGCGCTGACCCCGGGTCAGGCCCTAAGATCACCGGCAATGTCCTGGCTGAGATCGACGAAGGCATCGGCCTGGAGATC
The DNA here is from genome assembly GCA_001871755.1 of Anaerolineae bacterium CG2_30_64_16. Lineage (GTDB taxonomy): Bacteria > Chloroflexota > Anaerolineae > CG2-30-64-16 > CG2-30-64-16 > CG2-30-64-16. Next base: position 4,456 of record MNXL01000296.1, on the reverse strand, counting down.
CGGGGCGGCGCCCTGCAAGGCCGCGAAACCTGGCGCTGGCAGGCGACCGACAGTGATATGGTGCGCGTCCTGACCGGCAACCTGACGATCGGACGTGAGGGAATCCTGGAGCTCGGTCCTGGTCTGATCGTGCGCTTCGCCAGGGATACCGGCATCTACGTGGACGGCGCCTTGCGCATCATGGGCGAAAAGGGCAAACCAGTCACCCTCACCTCGCTGCGGGACGATGCCGCCGACGCGGGCGGCGATGTGGACGGGAGCGCAGCGCGGCCCGTCGCCGGCGACTGGAAGGGCATCACCATCAACCGCGAAAGCAACGACCGGCTCACCGAGGTCCACTACGCGGTGGTGCGCTATCCGGCAATCGGGCTGCAATTCACGGACGTCAGCCCAGTGGTTGAGGCAGCGACCATCAGCGATACCACGGGCCTGGGTATCGCCTGTGAAGAGGACGCGAAACCGACCCTGACCGGCGTGACCTACACGCGCACTGGGCGCGGGGACACCAATTGCAACCGATGAGAGGAGATCATCATGTACTGCATCCACTGTGGAGCTGCTAACGCCGACACCAACAAGTTCTGTATGCACTGCGGGAAAGCGTTGGGCGCACCTGGAACGCCCCCCGCTGTTACCCCAGTACCGAGCAGTCCGACTCCGGCCGCACGAGCACCGCAGGCGCAGCCCCCACGATCGGCGCCGTGGCGTCGGCGCGGGTTACTTTGGGCCGCTGGCGCTCTGGCATTGCTGTTGGTGTTGGGCATCGGGACGATCGTGTTGGCGCGCACCTGGTTGCATCTCGGCACCAACGACGCGGTCAAGCTGATGCCGGCCGACAGCCCGATGGTGTTAAGCATCAGTCCGAGCTTGCTACAGGTGCGCCAGTTGCAGAAGCTTGAGGCGGTCGGGGGCGCGTTCGGCGCGGCCGCCCAGGGCACGGGCGCCTTGCCGACCGACCTGCTGGACACCCAGTTGGACATTGACCTCGAGAAAGACGTCATGCCTTGGGTCGGCCTGGAGTTTGCCGCCAGTGTGGTGGACACTGGGCAGGACGAGCTTGGCGTGCTGGTGGCCGCAGCCGTGCGTAACAGCGGCGCAGCCAAGAAGTTTACCGACAAGGTGCGCGGCCAGCTCGAAGCCGACGGCATAACGTTTGAGGAAGAAACCTATCACAACGTCAAGATTGTCTACCAAACACCGGACTATTCCGGCGTAGGGCTGGCCTACGCCCAGTTCAACGGCTTCCTGGTGGCCGGCACGTCGCTGGATGCGCTCCACCGTTCTGTGGATGCTGCTCAGGGGCGGGGACCGGCCTTGAGCAAAGACCCCACTTATCAGAAGGTGATGAGGCAGTTGCGGGGGAACCGGGCCGGGTATTTTTACCTGGACTGGGTCAGGCTCATGGGAACGACCCTTCAATATGAAGTGGAAGATCAGCTTCTCTCCAACGGCGTGCAAGGGGTTGGCGCCTCCCTGGTGCTGGAAGCGAACGGCGTCCGGCTGGACTACGCGCTGGTGCTGGACGCCAAGAAGCTGTCGCAGGCGCAACTTGCGGCATTGCGACCATCTGCCAGCCGTAACCGGGCGGTCGCCGCAGTGCCCGATGATGTCCTGTTTGTTGCCAGCGGATATAGGTTGGAGGGTATCTTTGATCAACTCGCCGCGTTCCTTTCGCCCGACGACACGGAGAGCTTCGACCAGTCCATCGGCGAACTTGAGGAACAACTCGGCATCAATCTAGAAAACGACCTGTTCAACTGGGCCGACGGCGAATATGCGCTGGCGCTCATCGAAGACCCTGCCGGATTGATGGGCGATCAGTCGAACCCGCTCGGAATTGCGCTGTTGATCGAGACGAACGACCGCCGTGCGGCCGAGCGGACCATGAACAAGATTGCTGTTAACCTGGCGGCCCAAAGTGGCGAGCAGTTTGCGGATGAAACGATCGCGGGGTCCAACTTTCGCACCTTCACTGACCCATATGCAGACATTACGTTGGGGTACGGGTTCGTCGGTGATTTCGTGGTGCTCGGCAGTTCCAGACTGGTTCTGAACAGCCTGGCGAACGCCTCCGGTTTTCCACTGGCCAAGGATGACATCTTCAAGGAAGCCAGTGCACCGTTGCCGAAGAAGAACAGCGGCTACGTCTACCTGGACATGACAGGCCTCGTGAATCTGTTCTACCGACAAATGTCCAACTCCGACAAGCGAGATTTCGATCGCGACGTGCGGCCCTACATCGGAACCGTTCGCGCGGTGACGATGGCAACACAACCGGCGGGGAGCAAAAATGACACCCTGCACGGCTCGCTGTTTGTGCTCTTCGATGAGGGTGCCCTCAAGTAGGATGGTGTTGCTATGTTTTGCTCGTCTTGTGGCGAACTCGTCACTGAAAACCAAAGATTCTGTGCCCGCTGCGGCGCTGAGTTGCGCCAGGCCCAACCTGCCGTTGCGCTGGGGCCAGCAACGGAGAACCTGCTCGTGCCCGCGCCTGGCCAGGACACGATCCTGATCGGCCGCGACCCGGCGCTGCGTGACACCGCGCACTGTTACCTTGATCACCCGGCCATCTCCTCGCAGCATGCCCGCATCGAGCGTCGCGGGGACCAATGGTTCGTCGTGGATCTGTACAGCAGCAAGGGGACATTCGTCAATTATCAGCGCGTGCCGCCTGGCCCGGCCGGCCAGCCGGTGACTGAAGAGGACACGATCTGGGTGGCGCCCTATGCCTTCCATCTGCGGACCAGCGGGACGCGCAGCGAGCTGCACTCTGCGCATATGCGGCTCGACGCGCACGACCTGCGCCGCCAGGTCAAGGTCGGCCGGGACACCGTGACCATCCTGGATCTGCGGGCGACGCCCCTGTCATTCTCGCCGGGTGAGTTCGTCGCGCTGGTGGGGGGTAGCGGCAGCGGCAAGACCACCCTGATGAAGGCGTTGAACGGCATGGCGCCCGCCCAGGAGGGCCAGGTCGCGATTGACGGCCGCGCCATCATCGAAGGCCGTAACGCGCACGCCTTTGCCGCGCTGTTCAGCATCATGGGCTACGTGCCGCAAGACGATGTGATGCACCGCGATCTGACGGTGACCGAGCTGCTGAGGTACGTGGCGCGCTTGCGGCTGGCCGACCTCTCGGCCGCTGAGATCGCGACGGTCGTGGACGAAGCCTTGGCCGCGGTCGATCTCACCCCTCATGCCGGCAAGCTGATCCGCCAGCTTTCAGGCGGTCAACGCAAACGAGTCAACATCGCCATGGAGCTGTTGGCCCGGCCGCGGCTGCTCTTCTTGGACGAGCCAACTTCTGGCCTCGATCCCGGCCTGGATCTGGAGATCATGACGCTGCTGCGCAACTGGGCGCGCGGGACGCCCGAAGCCGACAGCGCTGGCCGGAGCGATCCTAAGACAATCGTCCTGGTGACGCACGCGACCGAGAACATCGAGCAGTGCGACTACATCGCCTTCATGGAGCCGGGCGGCCGCCTCGCCTACTTCGGCCCGCCGCGTGAGGCCAAACGCTTCTTCGTCCCGGAGCGCGAGCCTGATGATGTCACCTATTCGGAGATCTACCGTCGTGTGGCCGGTCCGCCGCCAACGGCCCAAGGTCGCGATGGCGGCCAGCAGCAAGCCACCTGGTCGGACGCTTACCGTGAGTCGGCCAATTTCGAGCGCTACATCGTGGCCCGGCAGCCGGCCGAGATCGACGGGTACGCCCGGCCGGTCGCCGCGATCGAGCCGGCCGCCCCGGTGCGGATCAAACTCCCGACGCGACCTGAGCTGCAGGTGGGACTGCAACAGTTCCGCATCCTGGTAGGGCGTTACGCCCGTCTCATCGGCCGCGACAAGCTGAACGCGGCGTTCCTGTTCCTGCAGGCGCCGCTGGTGGCGCTGTTGTTGGCCGCCGTCTCCTCACCCCAGGCGCTTCGGCCGGCGGGCGCTTTGGATGCCGAGAAAGTATTGTTCATCCTGGCTTGCGCCGCGGTGTGGCTCGGCGTGATCAACTCCACCAAGGTGATCGTCGCCGAACAGGACATCTACCAGCGCGAGCGCCTCTACGGTCTGGGGCCGGTGCCCTATGTGCTGTCCAAGATCACCGTGTTGGGCGGCATCGGCCTGGCACAGATGGCGCTCCTGGTGTTCTTCGTGAACCTGGCGATTTTCCTGCCGGACCGAGGGTTGGCCGGGCCGGTGCAGCTCGAGTACTTCATCACGCTGGTGCTGAGCACGATCGCGGGGATGGC
>MNXL01000296.1:0-210 GCA_001871755.1 Anaerolineae bacterium CG2_30_64_16 | reverse complement strand
TATTGACCTCGGCGCTGGCGCGCACGCTCGACCTGGCGAATACGTTGATGTTCCTGCTGCTCATCGTGCAGGTGATCTTTTCGGGCCTCCTTTTTGATCCCGTCGGTCTGGCGCAAATCCCGGCCTCGCTGACCATCAGCCGCTGGACTTTGCAGGCGCTCGGCACCAGCACCGACCTGAACCGGCTGCTGACGGGCGTGATGCCGGGTT
>MNXL01000312.1 GCA_001871755.1 Anaerolineae bacterium CG2_30_64_16 | reverse complement strand
TCGAAGGGCCGCGTCGAAGGGCCACGGCGGATGAAAACCTCACCCCCCTGCCCCCCTCTCCTGGCAGGAGAGGGGGAAGTGCGGCTCCCCCTTCCCTCGCAGGGAGGGGGCTGGGGGGTAGGTGCGATTTTCAGGGCAGTTTCTCATGCCGCGCCCGCCGCCTGTCCTGAGCCGCGTCCTGAGTCTATCGAAGGGCCGCGTCCTGAGTCTATCGAAGGGCCGCGTCGAAGGGCCACGATGGATGAAAACGGTGGCTCGGTCGCAGACTCCATCGTGAGCCTGTCGAACGGCGGCCACAACCAGGAATTCGTTGCTTTCCCCCTTCGTTGTGTATTTCCAGGGCAGGTCGGCGCCCAAAAAGGATCAACCTGGATGCAAGCGTACTTGACGCCCCGAAGCGGTTGCGATATATTTGTGCTATAACCGCGACGCATTTGAGCGCATCTTATGCGTAACATCACGACGCAACCGTTATGATACACCCGGCACGAGGAGGACCTCAGTGAGCAATACAGAAGCGACAAAACCGGCCGCCGGCGCTGGCCTGGCCGGTCAGGTAGTGGCAGACAGCAGCATCAGTTTTGTGGACGGCGCGGCGGGCATCCTGGAATACCGGGGCTACGATATTCGCGAGTTGGCTGCGCATAGCCATTTCGAGGAGGTGGCCTTCTTGTTGTGGAACGGTCATCTGCCCACTGCGCAAGAGTTGGCCGAGATGAAAGCGCAGGCCCGGGCTTGCCGCTTCATGCCGCCCGAGATCATCTCTGCGCTCCGCAATCTGCCCAAAGACGCCGAACCGATGGCGGTGATGCGCAGCGCGGTTTCGCTGCTGGCGCACTATGACCCGGAGTCGGAAGACAACACGCCGCTTGCGCACCAGCACAAGGCGTGTCGCCTGCTGGGGCAGATCTCAGGCGTGCTGGCCGCGTTCGAGCGGATCCGCAAGGGCGAGGAGCCGGTCAAGCCGCGCATGGACCTGGACCACGCGGCCAATTTTCTCTGGATGCTGACCGGTGAGGACCCCGACCCGTTGGCGGCCAGGGCGCTGGACCAATACCTGCTGCTGTTGGCCGAGCACGAGTTCAACGCCTCGACCTTCACCGCGCGCGTCACCGCGTCCACCGGCTCCGATCTGCATTCGGCGATCACGTCGGCGCTGGGCACGTTGAAGGGACCGTTGCACGGCGCGGCCGTGCAGGAGGCGATGGCGCAATTTCTGGAGATCGGCTCGGCGGAGAACGTCGAGTCCTGGTTCGAGCTGGCCCGCGCGGAAGGCCACCGGGTGATGGGGATGGGCCATCGCGTCTACAAGGTGCGCGATCCGCGGGCCGCACCGTTGATGGCCAATGTGGAGTCGATGGCGCAATCGACCGGCGAGCGGGAATGGTTCGACATCGCTCGCAAACTGGAGACGGTCGCCATGCAGGATCCCTATTTCCAGGAGCGCAACCTGAGCGCCAACGTGGACTTCTATTCCGCGCCGCTGCTCTACTCCCTGGGCATCCCGGTGAACACCTTCACCCCCATGTTCGCCATGAGCCGCATCGTCGGCTGGACCGCGCACGTATACGAGCAGCAGGCCAACAACCGCCTGATCCGACCGCTGGCCAACTACGTCGGTGCGCACCAGTTGCCGTGGGCGCCGATCGAGCAGCGCGGGTAGGCGGGAGCGCAGGAGCACCCCTTTACATCTGAAAATGCGGATGATAACAGGCCTGGCTTCTCGATGAGCCAGGCCCGTTCATTGACCAATTGGGCTTGACTACTCTCGGCGCCTATTCCCCATCCGTTTATCCGTTTCTATCAGTTGCCTTCCTCATCCTCAGATCCAGTGCTGTTCCTTTGCGAAATGCGTCAGCTCATCCCGGAACTGCGGCGCGGCGATGCTGATCAGTTGCTGCACCCGCTGGCGAATGGTCTGGGCGTGCAGCGAGGCCACGCCGTACTCGGTGACGACGTAGTGCACGTGGTTGCGGGTTGTGACCACCCCCGCGCCCTGTTTGAGCATCGGCACGATCCGGCTGATGGCGCCATCCCTGGCCGTGGACGGCAGCGCGATGATCGGCAGGCCGCCAGGTGAGCGGGATGCGCCGTAGATGAAGTCGAACTGGCCGCCCACGCCGCTGTAGAATTGCGGGCCAATGGAATCCGCGCACACCTGGCCAGTCAGATCCACCTCCAGCGCCGAGTTCATGGCGACCTGCTTGGCGTTTTGGGCGATGACGAACGGGTCGTTGATGTAATCCTGCGGGTGGAACTCGAACAGCGGGTTGTTGTCCATGTAGTCGTACAGCCGCTGCGACCCCAGCGCGAACCCGGAGATGATCTTGCCGCGATGGATCGTCTTTAGCGCGTTGGTGATCACCCCCGTTTCGATCAGATCGATCACGCCGTCGGAGAAGAGCTCCGTGTGCACCCCCAGGTCCCGCTTGTCCCGCAGATAAAGCAGCACCGCGTCCGGGATCTCGCCGATGCCCATCTGCATGGTCGCACCGTCCGGGATCAACTCGGCGATGAAGCTGGCGATCTTCTTTTGCAGCTCGCCGGGCGAACCCATCGGCACTTCGACGATCGGGTAGCTGACCGGGACGATGTGGGTCAGCCGGCTGACGTGAATGAAGCTGTCGCCCAGGGCGCGGGGCATCCGGTCGTTGACCTCGGCGATCACGATCCTGGCTGCCTCGGCCGCGGGTTTGGTCAGCCCGATCTCGACCCCGAAGGTGCAGAACCCGTGCTCGTCGGGTGGTGAACAGTGGATCATCGCCACGTCTGGCCGCAGCAATTGGGGGTCGCGCAGCGCGGGGGGGATCTGGCTGAGCAGGATCGGGGTGAAATCGGCCCGCCCCTCGTTGACAGCCTTGCGGACATTGGCGCTGATGAAGAGGGAGTTCACGCGGATGTGACCAGCCATGCGCGGCTCGACGTACTCGGCCGGCCCGATGGTCAGCACCTGGACGATTTCGACCTCTTCCAGTTCGGGCGCGCGGCGCACCAATGCGCCCAGCAGCTCCTTGGGCACGCTGCAATTGCCCGTCATGAAGAGCCGGTTGTGGGATCGGATCGCCTGCACGGCCTCGTCCGCGGAGCAAATCTTGCTGTGGTAGATCTGTTGCCAGCTCATGCTGTATCTCCCAGCGATTCGCGCAGCGCCGGGTGCACGATCTGGCCAGCGTGGGTGTTCAAGCCATGCCGCAGCGCCGCATCACCTGCCAGCGCCTGGGTCAGCCCCAGCTCGGCGATTTCCTGGATGTAGGGCCAGGCCGCGTTGTTGAAGGCGTGCGTCATCGTGCGAGCGACTACGCCGGTCATGTTGGGCACACAGTAGTGGATCACATCTTCTTCGATGTAGGTCGGGTCCTGATAGGTGGTGGGCCGGCTGGTCTCGATGCACCCGCCCTGATCGATGGCGATGTCCATGATCACCGACCGGGGCTTCATGGCCCTGACCATCGCGCGGGTCACGACGATCGGGGTGCGCGCGCCGGGGATCAGCACCGCGCCCACCAGCACGTCGGCGCGCTTCACCGCCTTGGCGATGTTGAAGTCGTAGGCCACGATGGTGTGGGCCTGGCAACTGCTCTCTTCCACCAGTTGCAGCTTGTGCAGATCGGTATCGAGCACGTACACGCTCGCGCCCATCGCCTTGAACATCTTCGCCGCGTTGAAGCCGACCATCCCCGCGCCGAGGATGACCACGTTGGCCGGCGGCACGCCCGGCACGCCGCCCAGCAGGATGCCGTGCCCGCCGCTGTTGTTCTGCAGCAATTGCGCGGCGATCGGCGCGATCATCCGGCCGGCGACCTGGCTGGCCACCGACAACACGGGCAGATGGCCGTCCTTGGTCTGGATCGTCTCGTAGGCGATGGCCGCCACTTTGCGCCGGAGCAAAATCTCGATCTTGGCGGGGTGAGACACTGCCAGGTGCAGGAATCCGCACACGATATGTCCTTCTCGCAGCAACTCGAACTCGGCCGAGGTCGGCCGCGAGACCGACAGGATCAACTGGCCGCGGCCGTAGACCTCCTCGGTGCTGTAGACGATCTGGCCGCCCGCCTGCCGGTAGCGCTCGTCATCGAAGCCGCTGCCCTGCCCGGCGCCGCTCTCCACGTAGCAGCGGTGGCCCAATCCGGTCAGGATCTCCACCCCCATCGGGGTGAGCCCGACCCGGTAGTCGAATGGGCGTTTCTGTCTGGGAATGCCGATGTCCATGAGGTCTCCTCGTTGAGTGATTTTAGACCTTCGAGGTCTCCGAGACCTCGAAGGTCTAGCTTGCTTCATCTGGCCAGGCTGTGCTCGGCGTAGTACGTCATCGCGTCACGCATCAACACGGCCAGGCCGGGGCGGGGCGGTACTTGTCGTAGGTGGCCGCGAAGCGCGGGTCCTCTACGTAGAAACGATGGTGAACACGACATTTAGGGCTAAGGACTAAATAACTTACTCATCTGCTCTGGCAAATGAAGGGGGGACTTGCGCAAGTTATTTAATTTTCAGTCCTTAGCCTTCAAGATCGAGCGCCTGGATCAGTTCTTCCGCCGACGCGAAGCGGCGCACGCGTCCTGCTTTGAGGTCCTCCAGCGACGCACGAATACGAGCCACCTGGGCTTCTTCCTGCGCTTCGAGCAGCTCTTCGTAGCATTTCTGCGAGAGCACGACATACTGCGGCTGGTTGTTGCGGATGATGTAGAGGTCTCCCTTGGCGATCAACTCGTCCACTGCCGCAATGCCGCGGCGCTTGATTTCCTGGGCGGGAATGGCATTCATGGCTGGACTCCTGGCGGTACATGATTTAGTACCTGAAATGATACCATAAGAAGCACCTTCGATCAAGTTTCGCTGCGCAGCATAACCTCTCGACCAACAACGGGTCTATTGGCCCTGAAGCCAGCGCACGATCTCCGCCTTCACCGCGCCCGCATCCGCCGGTAGCTCCACCGGCGGGTTGCGGTGGCGGGTGACCACGTCAGCCAACGCGCCCTCGTGGTAGCCGATCTTGAACTCGCTGAACTTCAGGCCGTGGGCCGTGGAGATGACCACCACGCGCTGGCCGGGCTGGATCACCCCGCGGCGGGCCAGTTTGGCCGTGACGGCCAGGGCGACGCCGGTGTGTGGGCACGCGTACAGCCCGGCCCGGTCAGCCAACGCGGCCGCATCGGCCAGTTCGTCCTCGTTGGCCTGCTCGACTACGCCGTCGAACTGGCGCAGCGCGGCCACCGCTTTCTCGTAGCTCACCGGGTCTCCGATGCGGATGGCCGAGGCCGCGGTCGCGCCGGCGGTCATCGGCTCGAAGCGTTGGAAGCCGGTCTGATAGGCGCGATAGAGCGGGTTGGCCAGCTCCGCCTGCGCCGCGGCCAGCCTGGGGAGCCGGTCGATGACGCCCAGTTTGTGAGCCAGCGCCAGCCCCTTCGCCAGCGCCGAGATGTTGCCCAGGTTGCCGGAGGGCAGCACGATCCAGTCCGGGACCTGCCAGCCGAGCTGCTGGACGATCTCGATGCCGACCGTCTTCTGCCCCTCGACGCGCAGCGAGTTCATGGAGTTCGCCAGGTAGATCGAGTTGTCCCGGGTCACCTCTTTGACGATCCGCATGCAGCCGTCGAAGTCGGTGTCCAGAGCAAGCACGTGCGCTCCGTTGGCGATCGGCTGGATCAGTTGCGCAGTGCTGATCTTGCCGCGTGGCAGGAACACGATCGCCGGGATCCCCGCGGCCGCGGCGTACGCGGCCAGCGCGGCCGAGGTGTCGCCGGTGGACGCGCAGGCCACGGCCCGCACCGGGCTGCCCCCGTCGGCCATCATCTGCGCCACCGCGCTTACCAGCACGGTCATGCCCAGGTCCTTGAACGAGCCGGTGTGGCTGACCCCGCACTGCTTCACCCACAGATCTTTGGCGCCCAGCTCGCGGCCCAGGCGTGGGGAATGGATCAGCGGCGTATAGCCTTCGCCCAACGTCACCCGGTTTTCGGCGCGGATTTGCGGCAGCACCCACTCGACCTTGTCCCACACCCCTGACCCCTGACCCCTGACTCCTGACTCCTGTCCCCTGCCTCTTGACCCCTGATCGAACAGCGCGCGCCACTCAGCGCCGGAACGCTCCTTGAGCGCGGCCGTATCGTGGGCCACTTCGAGCAACCCGCCGCAGGTCGGGCAACGGTAAATCACATCGAAGACGCTATAGCGGCCTTCACAGCCGCGGATGCATCGGTACCAGGCGGATAGAGACACGGTTGACCTCGTCGAAGGGATGTGTTAGCAAGCGGCAGTTTATCATCCCTGCGCGGTTTTGGCAAAGGTTTTCTGGGGCAGTGCGCCAGATTTCACGCCGCCCCCCGCATTTGGATCACACGCAAGGATTCTGATTGACGGGCGCCCCCGATTGCCGTATACTAAGCCTGCTTTCGACATAGAACATATGAGCGCATGAGCCAAGT
>MNXL01000244.1 GCA_001871755.1 Anaerolineae bacterium CG2_30_64_16 | reverse complement strand
CAAGTCATGTAACTGCTCAGCCGTCATGCCCGAATGCTTCTATCGGGCATCCAGGTTCCCGCTGGCAACGCCGCTGGATTCCCGCTAAGGGCTTGCGGGAATGACATCGCCACGCAGGCTGAGTAGTAACCAAGTCATAGATGCGGTAGCATCATGCCCTACCAGGCTGAGAGCGATCGGTTGGCCGCGCAGTTGTGAGGGTTGATGGACGCGGATCTGCGGGAAATCCAGGAGAGTTTGGCGGAGTTGGGGGAGCACGACACGGAGGGCACGGAGGCCACGGATAGCAGGTTGGAGGATCCGTGGCATCCGCGGCCAAATCCGTGTCGGGTTGCTGCGGGAAATCCAGAAGAGTTTGGCGGAGTTGGGGTGAGGGGAGTACAATGAACTGGTAAAAAGAAAGGAGTGATTCTAATGGAACAAACCATCGTGATGCAAATTCCGCAGTCCTGGCTGGAGGGCATCCCACAGGAGCCGTTGACCCTACAGCAGATCTTTCGGTCGGGACTATACCAATATAAGGTGGAGCGTGGCCTGAAGCTCTACCGCGATGGAGTGGGGTCTCTCGGCTATATTGCGGAGCAACTCGGCCTGTCGAAGCGAGATCTCATCCGTGAGGCCCGCCTCCGGGGCATCGAACCGGACTTCTCAGAGCAGACAGTGCAGGAAGAGCTCGCCTGATGACTGAGGACGTCGTCGCCAACGCCGGGCCGTTGATGGCTCTGGCCAAGCTCAATCTGTTGTATTTGCTCAAGGAACTCTACGGCCGGGTGTTATTCACGCGTTCGGTCTACGATGAGGTTGTCCTGCAAGGCATACACCGGGAGTTCGAAGACGCTCATGTATTACAGCGGTTTCTGCGCCAGGAAGGGTGGGAACCCATCGAGGTTACGGACGTGCCCCGCTTGCTGGCATCTGCGCATCTGGATCAGGGCGAGCAAGATAGCCTTGCGCTGGCCTCTAAACTCAAGTGCTTGCTCTTGATGGATGAGGAGCGGGGACGAGCAGTGGCCCAGCAATTCGGTGTGCCGATGCGTGGAACTCTGGGCATCCTCATCCAGGCGTATCGCTCTGACCTCATCAGCGCAGACCAACTGATCTTCTACTTCGGCGAGTTGGGGCGGCGAACGGATATATGGATCAGTCCAGCTTTGTGCCGCCGACTGTTGGCTGAAACATTAGGAGCAACAGCCAGGTGAACTCCGGGGTCCACGGCGGCCGGCGTTCCTTCGGCTGCGCTCAGCGCGCGCGGCCCGCGTGCGGAAGATGGGGGCCGAGGTGAATCTGCCGGCGGGGAAGCTCTGGGGGTTGCCGGAAACGGATCTACGGGAAATCCAGGAAAGTTTGGCGGAGTTGGGGGAGCCCGACACGGAAGGCACGGAGGCCACGGATAGCAGGCCGGAGGATCCGTGGCATTCGCGGCCGCATCCGTGTCGTGCTGTTGCGGGAGATCCAGGAAAGTTTGGCAGAGTTGGGGGAGCACGACACGGAAGGCACGGAGGCCACGGATAGCAGGCCGGAGGGTCCGTGGCATCCGCGGCCGCATCCGTGTCGTGCTGTTGCGGGAGATCCAGGAAAGTTTGGCGGAGTTGGGGTGAGGGGAGCATAATGAAGTACGAGCCAGGTGTCTGCCAGACAGCGATTTCTTCGGCCCGCCGGAGGACGCATTTCGCGCCTCAGCGCAGGCCTATCTGTGATGAGATGTGCTCTGCAGGGCGCACAGATCGGGTTCGATCAGGACAAGCATAGCCATGAACCAACCACCCGCCAACCACCCCCTCTACACCATCGGCTACGGCGCGCGGACGATCGCGGCGTTCATCGAGCTGCTGCAGGCGCACGAGATCGCGTACCTGATCGACGTGCGCAGCGCGCCCTATTCGCGCTTCAAACCGGAATTCTCAAAAGGCGCGCTGGAGACCGCGCTGCGCGAGCACGGCATCCGCTATGTCTACATGGGCGATGCCATCGGCGGCCAGCCCCCGCGCGGCAGCGGGGGCCAGCCCGATGACCCCGATTGCTACGTGGATGGCCGGGTGGACTACGCGCGCGTGAGCCAGAAGGCGTTCTACCAGGCCGGCATCGCCCGCTTGCAGAAGGCGCTGGATCGAGGGCTGCGCGTCGTCGTGATGTGCAGCGAGGGCAAGCCGGAGCTGTGCCACCGCAGCAAGCTGATCGGCGAGACGTTGGCCGAATTGGGTGTCCCCGTGCTCCACATCGACGAGAACGACGTGCTTCAGACGCAGGCCGCGGTGATCGAACGGCTGACCGGCGGCCAGTTGAGCTTGTTCGGCGGACACGACTTCACCTCGCGCAAACGCTATGGCCCGGCACAGGAAACCGATGAGTCGGCCGAGGAGGAGGACGACGATGACGCCTGAATTCGTGACCATCGGCGTGTACGGGTTCGACGAAACGAGCTTCTTCCAGGCGCTGGTCGACGCTGGCGTCGATACGGTGTGCGATATCCGGCGCCGCCGGGGCGTCCGCGGCGCGGCCTACGCGTTCGCCAACAGCCAGCGGTTGCAGGCCAGACTGGCCGAATTGGGCATCCGTTACGTGCACCGGCTCGACCTGGCGCCCGGCCCGGAGACGCGACAACGGCAGCATGGCGCCGACACATCGGCCCGAACGGCCAAGCGCCAGCGCGAGACCCTGGATCCCGCGTTTATCGCCGCATATCGACAGGAGTGTCTGACCGGTTTCGATAACCAGCAGTTCGTGGCAGATCTGGGACCGGGGGCCAGGGTCGTCGCGCTGCTCTGCGTGGAACGGGAGCCGGCCGCGTGCCATCGCTCCCTGCTGGCCGAACGGCTGGCGGAAGAGTTGGGCGCCCGCATCTTGCACATTGTGCCTGGGTGAGCGAACATCTAGGACGTCGACGTGCCAGGCACTTGCGAAGTGCCTGGCACGTGGGAGGAATCTCCTGAACGTATTGATCGTAGCCAAGACACGGCAAGGGAGTGGGGCCTGCATTGGCGGCATCACTTTCGACGGCCACAGCGTGCGCCTGATCGCCGTGGACGCCGTGACCAACGAGCACGCGGGCCGCGAGTACGACGTCGGCGAGGTGTGGGCGGTGGACGCCGACCCCGCGACCGATGTGATCCCGCCGCACGTGGAAAACATCATCGTGCACCGCAAGCGCAGGATGGGTCCCATGCCCAACCCGGCGCCCTTCATCGAACGCCACATGCCGCCAGGGGTCGGTGGGCCGGAGGCGCTGTACGAGGGGCTGACCCAGGCCACGCCGGCCGGTGCGTTGTACATCGCGCAGGCCAGCGGCGTGCCGCCCTACAGCACCACCTTCTGGCGGCCGGATCAACCCCTTCAACTCGTCCACGACGGCAAGCGCCTGCGCTACCGCTACCCCACGCCGGACGGCGGCCGCACGCTGGTCTTCGTCGGCTTCCAGGAGCCGCTCGAGGTCATCCCGGCCGGCACGCTGCTGCGCGTCTCGCTGGCCCACTGGTGGCGGCCGCAAACGGACGAAACGGGCGAGCTGCGCTGTTACGTGCAGTTGTCCGGCTGGTTTCTGTCCCGGCGCGAGCCTGACAGGCCCCCGCATGCCGAGCCGGCCGGTGAGGCCACCGATGATGCCGCGGCCGAGGCGGCATCCGCGCCGGACAGGCGGAGACACACGTCAGGACCACCGGGCCCCCAGGAATTTGGCCAGGATGATCCGCGGCCAGCCCAGGCCAACTGCGATTCCCTTTTCCCCGGACCACCACCGGCGGCGGCAGCCCGGCCCCTCGCGGAGGCCGGCGACATGGCCGAAGCCCGACGGCTGCTGAAGACCGTCTTCGGGCACGATGCCTTCTGGCCGCACCAGGCCGAGATCATCGCCAACGTGCTGCGGCGGCGGGACACGCTGGCCGTCATGCCCACGGGCGGCGGCAAGTCGCTGTGTTACCAGCTCCCCGCGCTGCTGTTCGACGGGCTGACCGTGGTTGTGTCGCCGTTGATCGCCCTGATGCAAGATCAGGTCGACCAGTTGCGGGAATCGGGCGTGCCTGCGGCCTTTCTCAATAGCACGCTCGACTACCCGAGCTACGTGGCGACCATGCGCGACGTCCGGCAAGGCGCGGTCAAGCTGCTCTACACCTCGCCGGAGACGCTGCTGCGACCGGAGACCCTGGTCATGCTGGACCAGTGCCGGGTGGACTGTCTGACCATCGACGAGGCCCACTGCATCTCGTCCTGGGGACACGATTTCCGCCCCGAGTACCGCCAACTGCTTCCGGTTCGCCGGCGCTACCCCGCCGCCGTGTGCCAGGCCTTCACCGCCACGGCCACGCCGCGCGTGCAGCAGGACATCACAGCCACGCTCGGTTTCGACCAGGCCAACGTCTTCGTGGCCAGCTTCAACCGCAAGAACCTCTACCTGGCGGTGCGCCCGCGCGTCGATGGCCTGGGCCAGACGTTGGCTTTCCTGGCAGCTCACCGCGGGGAGTCCGGGATCATCTACTGTAGCACGCGCGAGGGGGTGGACCGGCTGGCCGCGCAACTGGCGGAACGCGGTTGGCCCGCGCGGCCCTATCACGCCGGGCTGGACGACGAAACCCGCCTGCGCCACCAACGCCTGTTCGTGCGAGATGAAGCGCCGATCATGGTCGCCACGATCGCGTTCGGCATGGGCATCGACAAGTCCAACGTCCGCTTTGTGCTACACTACAACCTGCCTAAGAACATCGAAAACTATTACCAGGAGATCGGCCGCGCCGGCCGTGATGGGCTGCGGGCCGATTGCCTGCTGCTCTTCAGCCAGGGTGACGTGGGCACGATCTATCACTTCATCGAGCAGGGGGCGGCCGCGGAGCGCCCCGGCCGCTCTGCCCGGCTGCAAGCTCTCGTGCGCTATGCCCAGTCGCGGGAGTGCCGGCGGGCGCCGCTGCTGGGCTATTTCGGCGAGACAGTCGCCGACGCGGCTTGCGACATGTGCGACAACTGCCTGACCGCCGGGCAATCGGAGATGGGCGCAGCGGCGGGCGCAGAAGCGCAGGCCGACGTCACCGAGGCCGCCCAGAAGTTCCTGCGCTGTGTCGCGGCGACCGGGCAGATGTTCGGGGTCACCCATATTGTAGACGTGCTGCGGGGGTCGCGTTCGCAAAAAGTGCTACGGCAGCGCCACGACCGGCTCGCGACCTACGGCGCGGGTCAAGAATTCCCAGCCAAACAGTGGCGCCATCTCGCGCAGGAGTTCATCAGCCAGGGTCTGCTGACGCAGGACATGCAGCACGGCAGCCTGCAACTGACCCCCAAGGGACACCAGGCGCTCAAGGGCGAAAAGGTTTACGCGGTGCTGGCAGAACTCCAGGCCGGGGTTTCCGGGCCGGAGGCGGAACGCCCCTATGACGCCGTGCTCTTCGAGCAACTGCGCGCCCTCCGCCGCCAACTGGCCGACGAGGCAAACCTGCCGCCCTTCATCATCTTCTCCGACCGCTCACTGGCCGAGATGGCGACCTTCTTCCCGCAGACGTCGGAGCGCTTTACGGACATCGACGGCGTCGGGCAGCGGAAGCTGGAGCGGTACGGCGAACGGTTCCTCGCCGTGATCCGCGCCTACTGTCAGGAGCAGGGCATCCAGGAGATCGCCAAAGCGTCCGCGGCGTCCGCCAGGGCGACAACGCGCATCTCTGGCAAGCGCCGCTTCGAGGAAGTGGGGGAGCTTTTCGCGGCCGGGCATTCGGTCGAGGAGCTGGAAGCGTTGTACGGTGTGAAGACGGCGACCATCGTCAGCCACCTGTACCGCTACCTGCAAGCCGGCGGCCCGGTCGACGCGGGGCGGGTGATCGGCGCCTCCGGGCTGCTACCCGAGATGCAACAGCGGGTGTTGGCTGCGTTCGACGAACACGGCCCGGAGCGACTCGGTCCGGTCTTCGACGCGTTGGGCGGAACGGTCTCCTACGATGAGCTGCATGTCCTGCGCGTGTTCTATGTGGCGGGGTTGAGAGATTAGCGAGCACCGAGTATTTGTTCTGCGGCTGAAAAAGACACCGGCGGCCAGAGTGGTGCACTGGTGGGACCATATTCGCTCAAGCTATCCTTGGGTGGATAGCGGTTGAGATGACAAACGACAGGAGGGCATCATGCCACGAGGACAATGGGTTTTCGCACCTGATTCCGGCGGGGTGAAGATCCCCAACGCGGTCAAAGTCCGCACCGAGGCGCGTATCCGGCGCTGTGCGGAGGAGCACTTCGCCGGCCGTTACACCCGGCTGGAGATTCGCTTCCGCGGCCAGTTCTGCTACATCGACGCCTACACCGAGCCCGTTGTCACACCTGGCTGGCCACCTTCAGACTGGCCCGAGACCCAGGACGAGATGATCGAGCGGCTGCGGAACACGCCCACCCACCTCTGCCGGCTGCGCTACTTCGGCGACGAGGAGCGCTGGGGTTTCGCCTTCTTCACCTACAGCCACGAGAAGTACGAGCTGAGCATCTTCCCGGACGGCGATTTCTTCGGCCCGCCGGAGGACGCGTTTGACGCATCGGCGGGGCTATACCTGGAATAAGCCGATTCGCTGGAGTGACCATGACTCTACCCACTC
>MNXL01000145.1 GCA_001871755.1 Anaerolineae bacterium CG2_30_64_16 | reverse complement strand
GAGCCACCGTGGCTCGGTCAGGAGACCGGCCACAGCCGCCGCAGATTATTGAGAGGATACCCTTTTTGTCTCTCAGCAAAAGGAGGAGCTTCATGAACCGTCCCGCAGTGAAGGCAGGCTTGATCGGCGCAGCGGCGCTGATCGTCGTCAACCTGGTGGGGTTGATCCCCTGTGTTGGCTGTTTCACGCTGATCCTGACGCTGGTGGTCTACGCCGGTGTCGGCGTGCTGACAGCTTTTTGGATGGCGCCGCCCCGGCAGGCCGGCCCAGCAGCCGGGCAGGGCGCGGTTGCTGGCCTGATTGCGGCATTGATCGGCGGAATCGTCAGCACGATCATCACGACCGCCCAGATGGCGTTGATGGGCTCGGCCCAGATTCTGTCACAAATCCCCGCGGAATCGTTGCAGCAGTTGCGGGATGCGGGGATCGACCCGGCCGCGTTCACTGGACCGGGAGCGGGCGCGGCGATCGGTAGCGTCTGCTGCGTGGTGGGGTTGGTGCTGGCCGCCGGGCTGGCCGCGCTGGGTGCGGTGGTGTACGCGGCGGTCAAGCCGGAATGAGTCACGGCGCTTGAGCCAGCCGAATGACGGCCAGAGCCGCGATGGGCAAAACGGCGACCGATGACCCAGCGTGCGATCATCCATCTTGACCTGGACGCGTTCTTCGTGGCCGTGGAACGGCTCGATGACCCGTCCCTGATCGGCGTGCCTGTGATCGTCGGGGGGCGGCCGGATGCGCGCGGGGTGGTCTCATCGGCATCCTACGAAGCCCGGGCGTTTGGCGTGCATTCGGCGATGCCCACGGCGCAGGCGCTGCGGCTTTGCCCAAAGGCGGTGTTGGCGCCCGGCAATCGCCGCCGCTACGTTGAGATGTCGAACCAGGTGATGGCGATCCTGGCAGAGTACACGCCGCTGCTGGAGCCGGTCAGCATCGATGAGGCATTTCTGGACGTAACAGGCACAGAGGGCCACTATGGGCCTCCCACGCAGCTTGCCCACACGCTGCAAGACCACATCGAGGGCGAGCTTGGTCTTTCTGCGTCGTTGGGGGTGGCGAGCAACAAGTTGGTGGCCAAGATCGCCAGCGATTTCCGCAAGCCACATGGCGTGACGGTGGTCCCACCGGGGGCGGAGGCCGCGTTCCTGGCGCCGCTGCCGATCCGGAGGCTGTGGGGTGTGGGCCCGGTGATGGCGCGGGAGCTGGCACGGCTTGGGATTCAGACCATCGGTGACCTGGCGAATGTTTCTGCCAGCACACTGCGCGCCCATTTCGGCGCCCAGGGAGAGGGTCTGTGGCGGGCGGCGCACGGCATCGACGACCGGCCCGTGACTCCCGAACACGAGGCGAAATCGTTGAGTCGCGAGGAGACCTTCGCCCAGGACATCGGGGATGCGACCGTGTTGCGCCGGGAGCTGCTCAGGCTCAGCGACGCGGTGGCGTCCCGCTTGCGCCGGCACAACCTCCAGGCGCGCACGGTGGCAATCAAGCTGCGCTACGGCGATTTCACCACGCTCACGCGGCAGGTGACGCTGGCCGAACCGACCGACACCGGGCCGGTCATCTACGCCCAGGCGTTGGCGTTGTTCGAGGCGGCCTGGGACCGGCGGCAACCGGTGCGGCTGCTGGGGGTCGGCGCGGCCGGCCTGTGCCAACAGGCGCGGCAACTACGCCTCTTCGAGCAGCAGGCCGCCCGGCAGGCCCAACTGGACAGCGCGCTCGACCGGATTCGGGCGCGGTTCGGCGAGGGCGCCATCCAGCGGGCATCGCTGCTGGAGTCACCCGAACAGTCCTGGATCGGCCACAGCCACCCCAATTATTGAGAAGTCGCCATGAATTTCATTCACCACCAAGCATGAAAACGGGCAGCGAACGTCCATTTTCAGATCAGTTGCCCATGCCAGGCGCGCCGCCTGTCCCTTCGTGCCTCAGGGCAAGCTCTGAGCCGCGTCCTGAGTCTATCGAAGGGCCTCGTCGAAGGGCCACGGGGCATGAAAACGCTCGTAGTGACGACTTTAGTCGTCCTGTGGCAGACGAACGACTGAAGTCGTTACTACGAACCCACCCGGCGGCGATTTTCAGGGCAGTTTCTCATGCCGCGTCCGTCGCCGCGGCGCATGAAAAGTCTGCGGCTGGACTCGAGCCTTTAGGCGGTTTGGTGGGTGGCGGCAGCAACCGGCTGAAGCCTCGAGTCCGGAGCCATCCGGCGGCGATTTTCAGGACAGATACGTAGACATAGTATCTTCAACTTTATTATACTCGCCACGGTCACAAAGTGAGGTCGTCCGATGCGGCGCATCGGCATCACCTTGTCACCTTGTCACCTTGTCACCTTGTTAAATATAACTACGCGGGATCATCGGGTCTGCGCCAGTGCGGCGTCGAGGTCGGCGGCGGAAGTGATGCGTGAAACCACTTGCATGAATTCGGCCAGACTGCCGGTGCGATGGCGCAGGGCGCGCAGTTTGCCCCCGATCGGGTCTGTGGCGCTCGGCCCAACCGCGTAGGAGCCGTGAAACGCGAAGTAGGCCTGGTTGAGCTTGCGGATCGTGTAGCCTTGTTCGACCAGGACCTGGCGTTGCGCTTCCATGTAGGCCTCGGCGTCGGCCACGGCGCCCGCAGCCAGCAGTTGGTCGACGCGCAGGCGGGTCGCGCGCATGAACTTCCCGAACTCGAAACGCGGCGGGGTCGGGTTCCACCAATCCGGGGACATGGCGAGCGGCCGCGGCCAATCGGATGGCGGCGCCTGGTCCGGGTAATAGCGCGCCAGCACCCTGGCGGCGATCTCGTCTCCCAGGATGGAGACGGTGGTTTCGTTGATCGTGCGGGTGGCGCCGCTGTCACCATAGTGCCAGCCCAACGGCCGAAAGAACAGGTAGGTGTGACCCCATTCGTGGGCGATTGTGCTCAGCACCCACTCCATGACCGGATATTCGATCACCATCGTCGGATAGGACGAGAAGCCGCCCGTACCCTCCACAAGTGCGCTGACGTCCAGTTGCGTCGCGATCGCGGTCTCGATCCTTTCCGTCTGTGCCAGGGCCAGGTCGGGTTCCAGGTAGATTCCCTCTTCGACCACAATGCGGTCGCGCGGGGAAACGATCAGATACAAGGGGCTCTCGGTGAACTGGAAGCGGACCGCCGGCCAGACGTGCCCGCCGGTGGTCAGCCCCTCCTCATTCAACACTGCGGCTATCTGCCGTTCCAGGATGCGCTCGACCGCCGGCCGGCGCCGCGCCTGTTGGTCGCGCAGGCTATCCAACTCCGCCTGGAGGGGCGCAGCGGCTATGGTGGGATCGGTCTCTTTGGGGTCCGCGTAGATACGCTCGATCTGCCGGTTCAGGTGGCCGATCTTCCCGACTGCCTCGAAGTATGCTACGACCAGGTCGTGTTGCGCAGCCGCGTCGAGCGCCGCCCCCGGTCGGGTGAGCGCGTCGCTGGCCTTCTGGCGCACTGCCTGGGCTTCCCACGCCGCCAGCCGAAAGGCGTGGGTCTCGATGGCCTGATTCAGGATCAGGGTCGTGCGCGAACGCCCCAGATAACCTTCGCTGGACGTGAGCAGGATGATGATCAGGCAGATCAGCACCAGGAAGGCGCGCCGGCGGACGACGGTCCAGGCTCGATGTCGGTGAGCGCTATGAGAGGGCAGCCCGGCTTTGGCGATTGCAGATGTACTCATGATTTCGGCATTATAGACCTTCCGCGATCCGCGGACAAGGTGGCCGCTTGCAGTTTACAGGCTTACACGTCTTTCGTGGATGCTGAGCGCGTTTCAGGCATGTGGATTCCCGCGTGCGCGGGAATGACGCACTCGGAGTTATCAAGTGTATTCCGTTTAGATTGACGCGCCGGGGGGTGATGTGCTATGCTTCGACGTGGGATTGCGGTCGAGGCCGTGCCTGTGGCCGCGCCTGTGGCCGCGCTTTCGGCCGCGCCTTCGGCACGACATTGCAGAGGAGTCAGGATGCGGGGATCATCCGAAGTCCAATTGGTATCGGCGAGTCGTGTGTCGTTTGGCCAGCGGGTGGCGATCATGAACGCGGCCTATGCGGACTACTATGTGCCCATGCGCGTCACGCCGGAGCAGATCGCACAGATGGATCGCTGCCACGACGTGGACGTCTCCCGCTCCGTGGTAGCCCGCGCACGTTGGGAATCGGTCGGCATGGGGATGTTGGCCCTGCGCGGCCAACGAGCGTGGATCAGTGGGGTGGGCGTGATGCCCGCCTGGCGGCGCCGCGGCGTAGCTCAGGCGATGATGCGCTACTTGATCGAGAAGGCGCGCGAGGCCGGGGTTGATCGCGTGAGCCTGGAAGTGATCGACCAGAACCAGCCGGCCCAGAATCTCTACATTGATTTGGGGTTTTGCATCCAGCGTGAACTGCTGACCTGGCGCCGCTCGGCCACTGCCGAACCGCTGCCGATCCCCCTGGAACGCCTCACGCCGGTCGCGCCGGAGGTGCTGTTGGGCTATGCCGATGGCTGGCGCGATCAGGCGCCGTGCTGGCAACGGGAGACCGGCACCCTGCGCAAGATGGCGGATCAACTGAAGGGGTATCGCCTCGATTGGCGGGATGAGCCGACCGCCTACTGCGTGCTCAACGACCGCGAAGACACGGTCACCCTGGTGGATATCGGCCTCAACCCCGACGCGGGCCTGTTGATGCCCGGCCGCCTGTTGCTCCAGGCGCTGGCCGCGCTTTACGCTGACCGGCCGGTATCGATTATCAACGTGCCAGCCGACGACTCGTTGAACCGAATCCTGGCCGCCCTGGGTTTCCTGGTGACTGTGCGCCAGCTTGAAATGGTCCTGGACCTGACACCAACGTGAGGCAACGCACCCCCCACGGCCTGCTGTACAGCATCGGCAACTTCGGCACCAGCCTTTCCAGTTTTGCCGTTTCCACCTACATGGGCTATTTCTATATCGCGCTGGTGGGATTGCCGCCGCGCTGGGTGGGGTGGGGGCTCTTTGCCTTCAGTTGGTGGAATGCGTTCAACGATCCTGTAGCCGGTTGGCTCTCCGACCGCACGCGCACGCGCTGGGGACGCCGCGTGCCCTACATCGCGGTTTTGACCCTGCCCCTGGCGGTCAGTTTTGCGGCCGTGTGGGCGCCGCCGCTTGCCACCGGCCGGCCCGCCTCGCTTTTCATCTACATGCTGCTGGCGGTGACGATCAACGACCTGCTCTACACGCTGGTGGCGATCAACCTGGCGGCCTTGTTCCCCGAAATGTTCGCGACCCTGGCGAGCCGGGCGCGGGTCAATGGCTGGCGTCAGATTATGAGCCTGGGCGGCATGATCGTCGGTGTTGTTCTGGCGCCGTTGATCGCTGAGCGTTACGGCTGGCCCGTGATGGGCGCGATTCTCGGCGGCGTGCTGGCCGCGGCCCTCCTTCTCTCGCTGCGCGGCAGCCGGGAGCACCGGGCTTATGCGCAGCTCCGTGAGTCTCGCCTGAGATGGTCGGTGGGGAGCGCGCTGCGCCACCGCGCGTTCCTGATCGTCCTGGGTATCGGTTTTCTGATCCGGCTGGCGTTGACGACTGTGAACGCTACCATGCCGTTCTACGCCAGCTACGTGTTGGGAACGGGGACCAGGGGCGCCGCGTGGCTGCTGGGCGCCACGCTCCTGGTGGCGCTGCTGGCGATGCAGGTCTGGGCGGGCCTGTTGGCGCGCTGGGGCGTGCGGCGCACGCTCCTGGTGGCTCAACTGGCGGTGGGCGTGGCGGTGCTACCCCTACTGGTGGCACAGACGTTGCTTGCCGCGCTGGCCACCGCGGCCCTGGCGGGGTTCAGTCTGGCCGGGCTGCTGATCACGCCCGAGGTGCTGCTGGCCGAAGTGATCGACGCCGACCACGTACGGACCGGGCAGCGTCACGAGGGGATGTACTTCGGGCTGAGCAACTTCGCCAACCGGCTGCCAAACGTGCTCCAGGCCGTGGGGGTCGGCGAGATGCTGACGCTGGTCGGTTTCGACGCGACGTTGGCGGTCCAACCGCCGGAGGTGATCCTCGGCTTGCGCGTCCTGATCGGCGGCGTGCCGTTGGTGGCGCTGACCCTGGCCGCGCTGCTGACCTGGGTCTACCCTTTGCATGGCGCGCGGCTCGCCGAGGTGCGGGAACGGGTGACCGTCCTGCGCGGGGCGATCGAGGGAGACGAGCGCGGTGCGAACAGTTAGAGTCTGTAAGAGTATAAGTTCCCCTGTCACCCTGAGAATCCCGATGCCACGCGGGGGCATATCTGTGGCAGGAAATTCCCGTACACTGTCATGCTGAGCGGGTCTACCACCAACGATCGTTGCGGCGAACGTCCAGCGAAGCATCTCGTGCCAGGAGTTTCTAAGCAGCGGGTCCATTCGTATCATCTCAATTTTTCGGGGGGGGGTCGCGCTGTGGCCGGTCTCCTGACCGAGCCACCGGTGGCTCGGTCA
>MNXL01000228.1 GCA_001871755.1 Anaerolineae bacterium CG2_30_64_16 | reverse complement strand
GTTTCTGGGGTTATGTGCCAGGGCCGGATAGTGTTTGACAAGATTCTCTTTGTGTCTTCGTGCCTTTGTGGTAGAAAAATGGGGCCAGCCTGAGTAGTAACTATCTGACTTACTATAGCCTCGGGCCCTGCAACCCTGAACGAGTAACCTCATGCTCCAGGCCACCGCCGAGCTGATCGAACGAAAAGCCCAAGGCGCAAGCCAGGAGCTCCGGCTCCACGCGCCGGAGCTGGCGCGGCACCTGTCTCCCGGCCAGGCGGTGCTGGTGCGGGCCGGCTGGGACCTGCACCCCTACCTCCGCCGCACATTCTACCCGATCGCCATCGCCGCCGAAACCTGGACCCTGCGCGTGCCGCCCAGCGCGGACTGGGGGCACGCGTGGCTGCGGGCCGCGCCGCCTGGCACGCGGCTCGACTGCCTGGGGCCGGTCGGCCACGGGTACGCGGCGCCGGCCGGGGTCCGCCACCTGCTCTGCGTCGGGGAGGGGGAGCTGGCGTGGGCGCTGTTGCCGGCGGTCGTGCAGGCCGACGCGGCGGGCCTGGTGGTGACCCTGGCCGCGGAAGGTCGCAGCGTTCGCGATCTGATCCCCGTCAAGCGACTGCCAGTGGCCGTGGAATACCGGGTGGCGACGCTGAACGGCCGGGCTGGCCACTGTGGGGACCTGACCCCCATTTTGGCCGAGCTGTTCGGGTGGGCCGATGTGGCGTTTGCGGCCGGATCGCTCGATTTCTACGCGCGGTTGGCGACGGCAATCACGACCGCCCGGTTCGGGCTGAGCGCCGGGTTTGCGCAGGTCCTCTACACCGCCGCGCCGCTCCTGTGCGGGACGGGCGCGTGCGGGGCGTGCGCCGCGGAGATCGCGGGTGGCCGCCACCGTATCTGCCGGCGCGGGCCGGTGCTCGACCTGGCAGACATGGTTGACCAGACCCTTCGGGTTTCGCGGTAAAGCGGGCATACTTCCACGTATGAACAGCGGATTGGAGATCTACGGTGTCGATGCCAAAGCAAGAAACCCGAAGGGTCGTTGAGGCGGCCACAGCGCCTATTTTGAGGGATTCTCC
Source organism: Anaerolineae bacterium CG2_30_64_16 (assembly GCA_001871755.1). Classification (GTDB taxonomy): domain Bacteria; phylum Chloroflexota; class Anaerolineae; order CG2-30-64-16; family CG2-30-64-16; genus CG2-30-64-16. Next base: position 5,439 of record MNXL01000228.1, on the reverse strand, counting down.
ATGATCGAGCTGGCGCCGCACAACAAACAGGGCCTGGCCGTCGGCGCCCCGCTGATCGCCGGCAGCGGGGCGGTTGGCTTTGGCGACGCCTGGCCGCCCGGGGTGACCCCGGCGCATTTCGGCGCGATCGTCACGACGCCGATCTCCCGAACGCCGGTCCGCGGCGCGCCTCAACCGCGCCTGGTCGAGTTGCCAGGTGGCTTCCTGCTGACGACCGGCGTTCACAACCCCGGCTACCGCCGCGTCCTGCGCGAGCACGCGCCCAACTGGACAAAACTGGGTGTCCCGGTGCTGGTCGCGCTGGCCGGGAGCACGCCGGAGGATTGGCCCGATCTCGCGGCGCGGCTGGAGGATCAGGAAGGCGTGGCCGGTATCGAGTTGTCGATCGGCGAGACGGCCGATCTCACCGACGTGAGAGCCACGCTCAGGGCCGCGCGTCGCGCTACGACGTTGCCGTTACTGGTCAAGCTCCCGGTCACCTGGGCAGAGCCACTGGCAGAGGAGTGCGCCGCGGCCGAGGCGGACGCGCTGGTCATAGGCATCCCCCCGACCGCCGCGTATCCCGCCGCAGATGGCGCGTTGGTGCACGGTGCTGTAGCGGGGCCGATCGCCTTGCCATTCACGCTGCGCGCGCTGCGGGCGGTAGTCGCCTTGGGATTGGGGCTGCCGGTGGTGGCGGCCGGCGGCATCTGCTGCGTGGAGGATGCCAGGCTGTGCCTGGAGACTGGCGCGACCGCCATCCAGGTGCGCAGTCTCCTGTGGACAAACCCGGCAGCGGTCGCGCGGCTTGCGGGTGGGTTGGAGTGCTAAGGACTGAAATGTCACGTTTCGCCTGTCATTGCGAGGAGCGTCGTGTGCGACGAAGCAATCTCAGCCTATACCAATAACCCCGCCGCAAAAAGAGCCGCGAACACCACAGCCAACTGCGCCGTGCCGGCCAGGGTGATGTTCAACGCGGGGCCGAGGGTGGTGAAAATGGCCCGGATCAGGCGGGCCGCGAGCAGTAGACTGAGCAGCGGCAACAGGACCCACGCGGAGGCGCCGCACGCCAGCCAGAGGACGACAGGGGTCACGTAGGCGGCCAGCAGCAACAAGACGTACTCGATCCGCGCGGCGCGTCGGCCGAACAGCACCGCCAGGGTGCGTTTGCCGGCCTGCCGATCCGTGTCCGCATCCCGGATGTTGTTGACCACCAGGATGGCCGTGATCAGCGCGCCCATCGGCACGGCGGCCAGGAACGCGACCGCGGTCAGTTCGTGCGCCTGGACGTAGTAGGCGCCCACCACCGCGACCAGCCCAAAGAAGACGAACACCGCCAGATCGCCCAGGCCATGATAACCTAACGGTAGCGGCCCGGCCGTATAGGCCACCGCCGCCAGGATGGAGAGGACACCCACGAACAGAATCGGCCAGCCGCCCACGTGGATCAGATACACCCCCACCAGGGCTGCCAATCCAAAACTGGCCCACATGCCGGCCGCAACCTGACGCGGGGTCAGCAAGCCGGTGGCCGTCACCCGCGTCGGCCCCAGCCGCGTCTCCGTGTCCGCGCCCCTCTTGAAATCGAACAGGTCATTGGCGTAGTTTGCGCCGATCTGGAGCAGCAGCGCGGCCAGGAGCGCGGCCAGCGCGGCCAGCGGTCGAAACGCGCCGGCCCGCGCGGCCACGGCTGTCCCCACGATCACCGGCGCGACCGCGGCGGGTAACGTCTTGGGCCGGCTGGCCAGAATCCAGGCGGTCAACCGGCCCGGCCGGCTATCGACAGATGATGATCGCCCTGGGGTCATGGCTCTGCGCGGCCCAACTCGACGGCCAGTGCCTGCTTCACGCGTTCGTACTCAACCTCGATCTGCCGCATACGGTCCCAGGCCGCCTCCGTGCCGTTGTGATCGACGATCTCCTGCATCTGCTGGCACAGCGCGCCCAGGTTGACGGCTCCGAAAGTGCCGCTGCTGCCCTTGAGGCTGTGCGCGGCCCTGGACAACATCTCTGCGTCTTCGCGTTCAAGGGCGGCCCGCAGTTTCTCCAGACGCAGATCTGTATTGACCAGAAACGAATCGATCAACTCGGACAAGAGCGTCGGATCGTCCGCCGCGCCCAATTCACGCAGACTATCCAACACCCCACGATCGATCGGATCCTCGGAGAGATCCGCCGGTTCGGCAAGCGGCTGCGCGCCCCTCGGGACACGCGTCAACACCGCCCCCAACATCCCGGCTACCAGAACGTGGCCGACAATGAATGGCTGGATGCGCTCAAGCAAGATCCTTAACATATCGAACCCGCTCCTGATTGATAAAGAAGAAAAGTGCTGTGCTGCCGTATTTGCGTTCATCGGCAAGCGCCAGATGCGCCAGGTCCGGCGCCTGCCACTCCTTGGGGAACACCTGTACGATGACCTGGCCATCTGCGGTCAGCAGCTCGGACCGGGCGTCCACTGCACGCAAGGCGCGTAGCCACAGCCCCTGATATTGCGGCGGCGCGATATAGATCACGTCGAAGGTCGACAGATCGGGCCGCGCCAGGTAGGCGAAGGCGTCGCCCGCCACCACGACGCCGCCGGCGCTCAGCCGCGTGCTTTCCAGGTTGCGGTACAACGTGCGCAGTGCGGCCCGGTCCCGCTCGCAGAACACCACCTCCGCGGCCCCACGACTGAGCGCCTCGATGCCCACCGCGCCAGTGCCGCCGAACAGGTCCAGGTAACGCCGTCCCTCGATCATGTCCTGCGAATACAGGATGCTGAACAGCGCGGACTTGACGCGGTCGGTGATGGGGCGCGTGCTGTCTCCGGGCGCCGCCTCCAGCCTTTTCCCCTTTGCACTGCCTGCAATCACTCGCACGGTCTACCCTCAATCCGCCAGCGCGGTCACAGGCCCGCCAACCAGCGCGTCACGTTAGCGCGCCAAAGCGATGGGATATGGGGGCATGGTCGGGAGACTGCATCGTAAGCGGCTCTTCCGAGCTCGTCGAACGGCGGCCCCAGCACTTTGGCGCGCCAACAAAATAACTCCGTACCTTCAGGCCGTTCTTCCGTGTAGTTTTGCTGCGAAACAACCAAGTTATTTTTGAACGCGACCTACACTGACAAACGAACCAAAACGCCGTTGGATATGGGCCTCGGTCGATGATTCACCGGATTGGGAGGGTGCGACGTGGCCTGTGCTCAGGAACCGCCACAGGCGCGGCCGCGGCCACAGGCCGCGATCCCAGATCAACCAGCCGAGCAACGCCAGCCCCACGATCTCGAAAGCTACCAGGATGGGGGTCGAGCGGATGATATCGCGGTAGGCCTGCAGCATCGCCGCCGGCTCCCCCACGTGGACCCACGGATGCCAAAAGCCTGCGCCGAACGGGTAGAATAGCGTTTCCTGAAAACCCCACATCCGGTCGGCGATCAGATGGCCGGAGAAGGCCAGTAAATAAGGCACAGACCTGACAGATTTTCGGACCCCTGGCAGGCCTGTAGCCCGCGCGCGCTCCAAAGCCAGGACACCCACCCACACCCCTGCATGCAACCACAGGTTGTGCCCCCAAAACAGCGCGGCATCGGTGTCGCGGTAGAATGTCAAAGCCAGAGGCTTGTCCACCAGGTCCGGGACCAACGCGGCCAGAGCCGCCAGCCGATAATCAACGGCGTTCCAACGCGCCAGCCTGCGCTGCGCGAGATTCAGGGCTGCCCAGGTGAATGTGATGTGTCCGGTAGGCAACATGGTGGTCGGGAGTCAGGGATCAGGAGGCAGGGGTCAGGAGGCAGGGGTCAGGAGGCAGGGATCAGCCAAGCGAAGCCGCTATCAGCCATCAGCCAAGCGAAGCCGCTATCAGCCATCAGCCAAGCGTAAGCCGCCATCAGCCATCTGCCAAGCGAAGCCGCTATCTGCCATCAACCGTCCGTCGGATCAGTGTCCGATACACGAACGTGTCGCCGCCGCCGAATCGATATTTGTAGTCTTCATCTCCTTGCAAGAAGTCGAAGCGCTCCCGCCCGCGCGCGATGGCGCACTCGATCAAACGGGAGAGGAGCACCCAACCTGGGCTGAGTTGGGCGTTGGATTCGGGGTCGTACCCGGAATTGTAGACCAGGATGTCGGGCCCGTAGTCGAAGCAGAAGTAGCTCGCCACGGCCTGATCGGCGATCTCGAGGAACGACAGGTGCAGCCAACCTTGGGCCGCCATCACCCTGGCAATCGCATGGAAAAACCCTTGCATCTCGGCCGTCATGAACGTGTCTTTGTCCGGGCTGCTCATCCGGTGCAGCGCAATGAAGCGATCCATCGCCGCGTCAAGGTCGTCGCCATCCTCGATCAGATGCACGCGAGCATCGGGCGCGTCCCGTTCCATGCGCCTGAGCTTGCGCCGGATCTCATGCCGCTGTTTCTTGTCCAGGCCGGCCAGATAGGTTTCCCACCCCTCCGCGCCGGCATGTGGCAGCTCGATCACCGGACAGACGTCCTCCTGGAACACATCGGCCTGCCAACTCAGGCCGCGGGCCATCTCGGGCAGATGGGTGTGGGCCAGCGAGCCCGCGGGCTGATTGCAGAGATCGAGGAGATCCCAGGCCGGCGCGTCCGGGCCGGCCAACCACGCCAGAAACGCCTGGTAGACAGCGGCCTCCTGGCCCGCCTCCACGATCAGATCCAGATAGTCGGACACCTCGATGCAGCCGACGACCTGCAGGGTCTTCCCGGTGGCCTCTTGCGTCAGATACAACGGCAGGATGCCCACCAACCGACCATCCTGGCGCGCCGCCAGCAGATAGAGATCGCCGCGCCGGACGCCGAGATGCTGCCACCAGGTCGTCTGCCATTCCCAGGTCAGGAAAATCGTGTCACTCGTGCTGCGTTGCAGTAACTCGTTCCAATCTTTGCGCAACTCCGCAAAACCGGCCTCGTCACGGTACAAAGTCAATTCCAAGCTCAAAACCTCTCTGATGCTAAAGAAAGAAAAAATACCCCAAATGCGCTTGCCACCCGGCGCATCAAGCGCCGTCGGTCGAGCCCCTGGTCGCACGCCAGACCAGCACCAGCAAGGCCAAAGCCAGCACGGCGACCAACAACGCCCGCTGCCATCCCTGCGGCAGGCGAGATGAGAACTGTCGCCACAACCGGGTCAACAGCGGGGGGGCCGGCGTGGGCGTGGGCGTGACTCGCGAATCGATACTCGACCGGGATGTGGGAGTCGGCTGCGGCGTCAACGCCAGCGCGACGCGGGTCACCTCTGGTGTGAAGGCGCCCAGAGGAGCCATGGCGGCGGCGGCCGGTGTGGTGGCTGGCGCAGCCGGCGCGGTGACCAGGGCAACCGGAGTGACGGTCATCGGACCGGTGGTCGGGCCGCCAGGTGAGCCGGCCGGCGTACAGCATGTGGTGACCGGCGCACACGATGTGGCGCCCGCGCCGGTCGGCGCCTGGCACGCCAGCAACCGGACGTCGTCCAGGAACATGG
>MNXL01000182.1 GCA_001871755.1 Anaerolineae bacterium CG2_30_64_16 | reverse complement strand
GTGAAAGTCCCCTGAAGGGGACTGCCACGGGTATGATAGCCCCCTTTAGGGAGCTTGCACGTTGTAGCCAGCGTGCTTTAGCTCCTGGCGGGTCAGCATGACGAGACGGCTAATATGGTAATCTAACATTGTCGAGCTACTCAGGCCAGCGAAGTTCAGCATCCTGAGTAGCACGGAACGTAGTGGAGTGCGCGATTTCCGCTTCGCTCCAATCACTCAGGATGCTACCTCTGAGTAGTTACGCCCTCGAAACAGTTGTGCCGGCAGGCCTTGCGGAATCGTCCACCAATCGTCCGTTAATCGTCCGTTATCGTCCAGATGGTTGCGGACGATACGATTCACGTCAAGGTGTAGTAAGTCTTACGACCGGCCCCATGACGACTGACCAGGTCTTTGTCCACCAGATCACGCAGCTCACTGCTGGCCACGGTATGATGCAAGCCGGTCAATCGGCAGTACTCCTGACGCGCAATCCGGCCGCGCTCCCGCAAATAGGCTAACGCCTGACGTTGCCGGTCATTGATTCCTCTCTGCTTGGCCAGCGCCGCAGCTTTCTGCATGAACTTCACCCCCGGTCCGACCAGCGTCACCCGGAACTCGCCCCCCAACTCCTCAAATCGCGGGATCGCCAAGCCGTGCTCCGCCATCGCCCGCGCCATGCGCTGGATGCCCGTGCCCATCTTCTCGATGAAGCCACCTAGATCGCGGAAGAGCTCCACGATGACCGGGTTGCGCAGCTTCGACTGGCTCTCCAGCCGTTGCATCTTCTCCACAGTGACGCCTGGCAGCAGGTCGCCGGGGCTGTAGAACTCGATGCGGTCGTCGAACATGAAGATGCGGATGCGGCCGCCGGTGATGCTGTAGTCCCGATGGATGACGGCGTTGATCAACGCCTCGCGCAGCGCCTCCCGCGGGTACTCCCAGTAGTCAATCCCTTCAAAACCTATCACCTCGTGGCCGATGCGGATGTGGCGGTAGAGGAACTGCTCGGCTTCCACTACCAGGTCGGGCAGCGGCCCGCGCAGGTCGCGCCGGTCAATAGTGCGCAACATATCGGTGCCTTTGAACTGGACACAGGTGATCTCGTTCTGGCGCAAGAAGCGATAGGGGTCTTCGCAAAAGAGCAACACGCCGGCGTTGGTGGGAACGAGGCGGCCTTCTTCCTCGACAGTGCAGCCCAGATTGCGCAACAGCTCTTCGTTGCTGAGGTCGAGCGCGCCGGCCGTGTGTCGGCTGCGCCGCTCCCCGTAGCGGGCGATGAGAGTCGGGGAGAGATCGGTCAGTGCAGCACTGCGACATGGCAGTGTCTCGTAGCTGGTTTCACCGGAGAGCAGATAAAGCCGACGTATTTCCGCGTGGGTAGCCGGCCGGTTGGTGGAGCCGACGCGCACGTGCGGCCTTGGTTCGCCGCGCACGAAGTACGGTGGGTAGAGCCCGCGCGGGCACGTGATCACCACGAACTCCCGCCCCAGAAATGGCACGATCTCAATGGCCGGCAGCACGTCCAGGTCCAGGCGGTCGCGGAGGATGTTGACGATGCCAGCCTCGACACCCTGCGGCCGATCCACCCCCACCGGCCGGCGCTGGTTGTCTACGCCGAAGACGATCGTGCCGCCGTGGGTGTTGTAGAGCGCGCTGATCAGCACCGCCAGATCAGAAGAGCCCGGCAGTTCCCGTTTGAAATCCAGCGTCTCACCCTCTCGTTGTTGAAGCAGGCGAGCAAAGGTTTCTTCGTCCATTAGTCCACCCTCACGCCGGTTATCTCTCGCCAGAGGGTCCTTCGGGGGCCTGTTCAAGTTCGGCGAAATACTCCTGGCAGATCGCCACCAGCCGGGCGACCAGGTCCGGGTGGTCGCTCACGCACCAATCGCGTGCTATCTTGGCATCCCAGAAATAGACCTTCTCGTCGTCCCAACCGTGCAGAATCAGTCCACGTTCGAAACCTGCCATAGCTCACCTCGCGGAGTGTGGACCAGGCATCCGAGATCTTGAAAACTTCGGAGGCCCGGTCTGCTACTTCCCGTACTCGTAAAACCCTCTCCCGCTTTTCTTCCCCAGATACCCGGCGCTCACCATGCGGCGCAACAGCGGCGGCGCGGCGAAGCGCGGGTCCCTGGTCTCCTCGAACACCGCATCGGCGATGAAAAGGGCGGTGTCCAGCCCGACGAAGTCCAGCAGGGTGAACGGCCCCATCGGGTGGTTCAAGCCGAGCTTGATGGCCGTGTCGAAGTCCTCTTGGGTGGCGACCCCCTTCTCCAACGCCTCGATGGCGTGCAGCAGGTAGGGGATCAGCAGGAGGTTGACGATGAAACCGGGAGTGTCCTTGCTGACGACGATGGTCTTGCCCAGGCTCTCGCCGAAGGCCCTGGCGCGCTGGAAAACTTCCTCGCCAGTCAGGAAGGTGCGCACCATCTCCAACAGCGGCATCACCGGCACCGGCTGCATGAAGTGCAACCCCAGCACTTGGGCGGGCCGCCTGGTGGCCGCGGCCATCTCGGTGACCGCCAACGACGACGTGTTGCTCGCCAGGATCGCGTAAGCCGGCGCCACCGCGTCCAGCTCCGCAAAGATCTTGCGTTTCAGCGCCAGGTTCTCGGGCGCCGCCTCGACAATCAGGTCGCACCCGGAGAAGGCGCCCATGTCGGTGGCGCCGATGATGCGCGCCCGCGCCTGATCTCGGCTGGCGGCCGGGAGCTTGCCGCGCGCCACGGCCTTATCCAACGAACTGTTGATGCGGGCCATGCCGGCCTCTAAGAAATCCTTGTTGACCTCCCGCACCACCACCATGTAGCCCGCCCTGGCGCACACCTCCGCGATGCCGGCGCCCATCAGGCCACAACCCACCACACCCACTCTTTGGATCTCCTGCGTCATTGCATTGCCTCCTCGGGCTGCACTCGCTTGATGTTGGTGATCCGATTATACCACAATTCGCGTAGATCAGTTGGCTTTTTGCTCCTGCCTGATGTAGAATGGGTACATAAGCAACTGGTAAATTGGTAGAGTAGAGTGGTAGGCTCATCGACTTACCAAGTTACCAATCTACCAATTACTACTATCCAGGAGGCATCATGCGCGCGATCGTCTTCTATCAACATGGCGGTCCCGAGGTGTTGCAGCTCCACCAGGACATCTCCACCCCCCAACCCGGCCCGGGTGAAGTCCTGGTGCGGGTGCGGTACGCGGCCCTGAACCGGCTGGACGACTTCGTGCGCACCGGCTGGCGCGGGCTGAACCTGACCTTTCCCCACATCCTGGGCTCTGACTTCAGCGGGACGGTTACGAAACTCGGCGAAGGCGTGACCGGCTGGGCCGAGGGGCAGCGGGTGGTCGCTAACCCGACGTTATGGTGCGGCGCCTGCCCGGCCTGCCTTGCGGGGCGGCAGAACCAATGCGATCACTTCGCCATCCTGGGCGAACACGTCCCGGGCAGTTACGCCGAGTTTGTGCGCGTCCCCGCCCGCAACTTGCTGGCCATCCCCGGCCACTACCCCGACGACCTGGCCGCGGCCGCGCCGCTGGTGGCCGTGACCGCCTGGCACATGCTGGTGACCGCCGGGAACGTGCGGCCCGGCGAGACGGTGTTGGTGGTCGGCGCGGGCGGTGGCGTCAACAGCATGGCTATCCAGATTGCCCGGCTGGCCGGCGCCACCGTCTGCGTCGTCGCCGGGAACGCCGAGAAGGCCGAGAAAGCGCGCGTGCTGGGCGCCAACTGTGTCATCGACCGGTCCGCGGAAGCCAATTGGGGCAAGGCGGTCTGGGATGCCACCGGCCGGCGCGGCGCGGACATCGTGGTGGATAACGTGGGCGAGGCCACCTGGGCCACCAGCCTCCGCAGCCTGGCGCGGGGCGGCCGGCTGCTCACCGTGGGCGGCACCACCGGCTACAACGCCACCACGCCGGTCAACCTGCTCTTCGGCCGGCATCTGCGCATCATCGGCGCCACCATGGGTACCCAGGCCGATTTCGAGGCCGTGATGGCCCAGGTGTTCACGGGCAAACTGGAGCCGGTCATCGACCAGGTCTTCCCCATGGCCGAGTATCCGGCCGCGCTGGCTCGTATGCAGAGCGGAGAGGGGTTCGGCAAGATCTTGCTGAAAGTCGCGTAGGCGCGATCCGGCGCGACGTGCCGGGCCAACCGCGGTTAACGCAGTAGGCCGGCGTGGGAAGCCCCGCGCGCCCCGGTTGGCGAAGGCGGTCACGTCAAGGGGTTGCCAGAGCCAAACCGTCTCTCGCCACCGGCGCGAGTGCCATCTGGGGAGAACATGAATAGAAACGCGTTTTTGACATCTACCCCAGGCCCCTGGCGCAAATGGCTGTTGATCCAGGCCGCGGGGATCGGCTTAGCGCTGGGCGGGGTGCGTTACTACTTCACTCACCCGCAGCGGACCGTCGTGCCGCTGCCACCGGACCTGGGGCAGGGCAGTGAAGATATTTTCCGGGCTGGGCTGGACCGGACCAGGCTGCACGGCGTCTGGCTGGGCGGCCGCGGCAAGCGGACCATCATCCATCACCACGGCTTCGGGAGCTGTGGCGGCGTGCTGGTCACGCGCCGGCCGGTGTTCCGACAACCGCGGCCCGCGCGGGGCCGCCAGGCCGCGGGAAACGACCCCCTCACGGCCTGGCCGTTGATCCGGGCCGCGCAGACGCGGGGGTATAATGTGCTGCTGGTCGACGCGCGCGCCCACGGCCGTTCGGACGGCCCGTGGGATCGCAAGGGAATGCTGGCCGCCACCGATCTGGCCGGCTGGGTACGCTGGTTGCGTGAGGAGCAAGGCCAGGAACAGGTCGGATTGTGGGGCAATTCGTACGGCTCGGTGCTGGGGCTGATCCTGGCAACCTGGTCGGATCACGGGGGTGTGGATGCGATGGTGCTGGACAGCCCAGCCATCTCGGGCCGCGGGCTCTACGCGGGCGCGGTCCGCAAGCCGTTCTACTGGGTGATGCAGCCGGTCGTCCGAACCCTGGCGAATGAGCGCCTGCTCAAACAGATCCAGGCGACCGAGGTCACGCTGCCGATCTTGCTGATCCACGGCATGGCCGACACCCACGTGCCCGCATGGCAGAGCGAGGAGACATACCAGGTGCTCTGGTCCGCGGCCAGCCCCACGCGCACCGAGTTGTGGCTGGTGCCCGGCGCGAATCACCTCGAAGCGCTGGAGGTCGCGCCCGCGTTGTACATCGAACGCCTGCTGGGGTGGTTTGACCGCTGGCTGAATTGAACATGGAGGCAAGCCATTGAAAGCTGCTCTCACCGCCGTTGTCCGCTGGGCGATCATCCTGAGCCTGCCCATCCTGCTGTGTCTCAGCGTAGCGCGCGCGCTCTTTTCCGATGCGTACTTGCGCTACGAATACGGCAAGCCGGACTTCCCGCCCGATAGCTATGGCTTCACCCAGGTACAGCGGCTGGAGCTGGCTTCCGTGGCCATCGCCTTTCTGAATCGTCCCGAACCCGCGGACCAGGCCGTCGCCCTGCTCGCGGCGCAGCGGATGCCGGGCACAGACCAGCCACTCTACACCTTCTACGAACTCAGCCACATGGTGGATGTCAAGAACTTCACCGACAAGCTGTGGCGCCTCCACATCGTCGCCGGCATCCTGGTCATCGGCGGCACGGCCCTGCTGCTGCTCCGCCGCGCCACCCGCCTCGCCGGATACGAGGCGCTGCTGTTCGGTGGCCTGCTAACGGGCGGCCTGTTGACCGCGCTGGCCGTATTCGTCCTGGTGAGCTGGCGCACCTTCTTCATCCAGTTCCACGAACTGTTCTTCGCTCCCGGCACGTGGATCTTCAACTGGGAAGATTCGCTGATCCGCCTCTTCCCCGACCGGTTCTGGTCCGACGCCGGGATCATCGTCTCGGCAGGCACGCTGGTCGCGGGGATCGTGGTCGCGGGCGTCGGGTACGCGGCGGGGAAGCGACTGAAGACTGAACGGTGAGTTGGTAGATTGGGAAATTGGGAAATTGGTAAGTTGGTCAACTGGCGCCTCGTACCAATCTACCAATCTACCAATCTACCAATCTTCCAGATACCAAAGTTTCGGGAGACGTCATGTCCCACCAAGACAAAACCAACCGCTTACGCGAGATGAAATACCGTTCCACCCTGGGCGGCGGCGAGGCGCGCATTCAGCGCCAACACGCCCAGGGCAAGCTGACCGCGCGCGAGCGGGTTGAGCTGCTGTTGGACAAGGGAAGTTTCGTCGAGCTCGACCGTTTCGTCACCCACCGCAGCACGGATTTCGGCATGGATCAGCAGCGCTTCTTGGGGGATGGTGTCGTCACCGGCTATGGCACGATCGACAGGCGGCTGGTCTACGTCTTTTCGCAGGATTTCACCATATTCGGCGGCTCGCTGTCGGAGGCGCACGCAGAGAAGATCTGCAAAGTGCTGCACCTGGCCATGAAAAACGGCGCGCCGATCATCGGGCTG
>MNXL01000293.1 GCA_001871755.1 Anaerolineae bacterium CG2_30_64_16 | reverse complement strand
CGTGGCTCGGTCAGGAGACCGGCCACAGCCACCCCGGATTATTGAGAGGATACGATTGTGGAGCACCGACAAAGGATTTTGGAGGCTTGGGATGAACACTGTAGTGAGTGACATTCCCCGCATTACGGATATGCGGGTTACGGACGAAGTCATCACGGCTCACTTAGCCGATGGCCGTACCATCAGCGTGCCCTTGGCCTGGTCATGGCGTCTATCCGAGGCCACGCCAGAACAGCGCAGTAACTTTGAGTTCATCGGCAACGGGTTAGGCGTACATTGGCCGGACATAGATGAGGATATCAGCGCGGCGGGAATGCTCTCCGGCAGACCGGCCCGATCGCGCAAAGCGTCAGTCCGGCCGAGACGGAGCCCGAGGCCAAGCTTGAAACCTGCGACGGTACCTGCTTGACAACGGCTTGCACCTGACCGCCGCGCCGGTCGCTCTGCGGGTCGCAGAGGTTCGCTGGCGCAGCCGCAGGTGAACCCCTGGTTATTGAGTGTGTGATCCGAATCGATTGACGGTGATTCAAGTGGCAACCATCAGTGAAGTGGTGAGGAAATGCAAGGTGGCTCTTGAAAGCCATTATGGCTCTCAGCTCAAGGGTCTGATTCTGTATGGGTCTGTAGCACGCAACCAGGCTGACTCAATGAGTGACATTGATTTGCTTGTTTTGTTAAGCAAACCCTTCGACTATTTTTCAGAACTTCGTCAAGTCATAGATGTGCTGTATCCCATCCAATTGGAGTCAGAGCAGCTCATTTCTGCGAGGCCTGTTCCTCCGGATGAATTTGAGCACGGGAGTATTCAACTCTATCGAAACGCAAAACGAGAAGGGATACTTGTATGACGCCAGCATACGAGCAGGAAATCGCCGCGAATCTTGAACGAGCGGAGCAATCTATTCAGGCGGCCAAAGACTTGGCTCTCAAAGGCTACCACGACTTTGCGGCGTCGCGTGCGTATTATGCAGCCTTTTACGGGGCCACAGCGGTCTTGCTGAACGAGGGTTTGGACTTCAGCAAGCATAGCGGGGTCATTGCTTCGATTCATCAGCGATTTGTCAAGACGGAGAAATTGAGCAAGGAGCAGGGCAAGGATTTGAACTGGCTCTTTGAGATACGCAATGTTGGGGACTATGGTGGCACAGCACATGTGTCTCAGCCACAAGCGGAGCGGGCTATTCAGGCAGCGGAGAGTTTCTTGAAGGCTATCAAACCCTTGCTCAACAGATGAAGGTAACAACGTTCCGTGGTTTTCTACATTCAAGGGTCTGATCCGACCTCAAGTCCCGGAAGTGAAAGCGTGATTCCAACACAGACGACAGAGCGACTTTACTATCAGGATCCAAACTTGTGCGAGTTTGTTGGTCGCGTGGTTGCCCGGCAGAAGCTCGGCGGCCGACCGGCCGTGGCGCTGGATCGCAGCGCGTTCTATCCGACCGGTGGCGGCCAGCCGCACGACACCGGCACGCTGCGCCCCCGCGACGCGGCCGACAGCGTGGTCCACGTGGTGGACGTGATCGCCGACGATGGCCTGGTGTGGCACGTCCTGGACGCGCCGCTGTCCGCTGACGACGTGGTCGGCGCGCTCGACTGGCAGCGGCGGCTCGATCACATGCAGCAGCACACCGGGCAGCACGTGCTGTCCCAGGCGTTCGTGCAGACGCGGGAGGCGGAGACGGTCGCCTTTCACCTGGGCGTCAACACCAGTACCATCGACCTGAACCGGGTGGACCTGAGGGCGGCTGATGCGCCTGCCGATAGGCGGCGGAAGGAGAATGAGAGTGCCTGAGTTGACGGTTGAACTTCTGAAGAGCGAGGCGAAGGCGTTCGCAGACATCGAATCTAGCCACGATGAGCCCACGCTCTTCGGCGTCACTGATGGAAAGGCAGTGGGCACGTATTTTGAGCATAAGTTCCAGGCGCACCTCCGCGGGAAGTACGAGTACGAGGAGGGATCCTCGGCCAAGGGTATCGATTTCCCCGGCCTGGATGTGGACATGAAGGTCACGAGCATCAAGCAGCCGCAGTCTTCCTGTCCCTACAAGGCAGCACGGCAGAAGATCTGCGGCCTGGGTTATTCCCTCTTGGTCTTCGTCTACGAGAAGACGGACAATCCCGAAAACTCGACTGGCCGGCTCAACATCCTTCACGTGATCTTCGTAGAAGCCGAGCGCACTGCCGATTTCCAGATGACCACGGGACTCGTGGGCATTCTCAACAACGAAGGCAACAAGGACGACCTGATCGCGTTCATGAGCGACAAGATGCTTCCAGTCGAAGAGTTGGAAGCGTCCAGCATCGCCGATGAACTACTGGAGAAGCCTCCTCAGATCGGATACCTCACGATTTCCAACGCCTTGCAATGGCGGCTACAATACCGACGGGTGATTGACAAGGCAGGCACGGTCCCGGGGGTGATTCGCGTAAGATGACTTCTAAAGAAGCTAAGCAGAAGGTCGAGTTCGGAGATTTTCAAACCCCTCCTGGTTTGGCGAGCGAGGTATGCAGCCTACTGGCGCGAACAGATCCTCCGCCTTCGTCTATATTGGAGCCTACCTGTGGCCAAGGGGCCTTTCTGAAAGCCGCTCTGCAAGCCTTTCCTGGCGCCGAGACCGTGAGAGGGTTCGATCACAACCCCCGTCATGTGGAAGCATCGCAGGCTGCCATTGCCAAATATCCTCAGGCGAGTGTCGAGCAAGGCGACTTCTTCAAGATCGATTGGGATTGTGTGCTCTCACATCTGCCTGATCCCATACTTGTGGTCGGCAATCCACCTTGGGTAACCAACGCGACAGTTGGGGCTCTGGGCGGCGCGAATCTTCCGGAGAAGGCCAACGTCGATGCTTTGCGTGGAATCGACGCCCTCACCGGACGCTCAAATTTCGATATCTCGGAGTGGATGCTACGAGAGACCATGAGGTGGCTCGATGGGCGGGTTGGCACAATGGCCGTCCTCTGCAAGACCGCCGTCGCTAGAAAGGTCTTGGCGTCTTCGTGGTCCAGGCAAGCTCAGATTGACTTGGCGGCGCTCTATCGAATCAGCGCCATTCGAGAGTTCGGTGCTTCGGTCGATGCCTGCCTGCTCATAGTCCGCTTGAGGCCAGGGTCACACATAACAGAGTGCGACGTCTACAAGAGCGTGGGATCGTCGACACCCTCGTCGCGCTTCGGCATGCGAGACGGCCAGCTCGTGGCAGACATTAAGACGTTCGACCGTCTTGCGTACCTTTACTGCGATGGGCTGATAGGATGGCGCTCAGGTGTGAAGCACGACTGTAGCCGGGTCTTCGAACTCTCGCGAAAGCAAGGCGCGCTCGTCAATGGTTTTGGAGAGCAAGTTAACATCGAAGCCGAGGTTGTGTTCCCGCTACTTAAGAGTTCGGACATTGCTCGAGGTCGGGAACCACGGAAACTGGTCCTCATTCCGCACCGATCCATGGATGATTCGCCCCTTGAGCTTGAACGCAGCGCTCCTGCTGCTTGGCAGTATCTGCTCTCACACTCTGACGCTCTGAACAAGCGCGGAAGTTCCATCTATAAGAAGCGGCCACAGTTCTCCATCTTCGGGATCGGCCCCTACTCCTTCACGCCTTGGAAGGTTGCGATCTCGGGACTCTACAAGGAGCTTGCCTTTTCGATGGTTGGCCCTCACGAAGGGCGGCCGGTTCTCTTGGATGACACAGGCTACTTATTTCCATGTGACTCAGAAGAGGAGTGTGCTGTTCTCTACGATCTGGTTTCTTCCTCGGTCGCGACGGAGTTCTGGTCGTCCCTTGTCTTCTGGGACTCGAAGCGGCCGATAACAGCCAAACTATTGAACATTCTTGACCTGGCCACGCTCGCAAAGGAGCTCGACCGCTGGACACCAATCGCGAGACGGCTAGCGGAAAGGCAGATGACACGTTACTCGGATCAAGGCCATCAAGGGATGCTCTTTCGGGAGTCGTCGCCTGAGTATCATGGAACCTGAGACACCGCGCGGGCCGCCGCCTACCAAGAAACAAGTGGGTGGGTACAGGGCGATCTTGGGGTGATCTTGCGAGGGTAATCCATATTCAAGAATTTGGCCTGGTTCCTGCACCCAGTCGGGTTTCGGTGAGCCGGCTGGACAGGTCCCACCTCAAGTCTCGGAAGTGAGAACGTGATTCCTACTCAAACGACAGAGCGGCTTTACTATCTGGATTCGACGTTGCGCGAGTTTGCCGGCCGCGTGGTCGCGCGCCAGGAGTTGGCCGGCCGGCCGGCCGTGGCGCTGGACCGCACCGCGTTCTATCCGACCGGCGGCGGCCAGCCGCACGACACCGGCGCGCTGCGCCCGCGCGGCGCGCCGGAAGGTGTAGTGCACGTGGTGGACGTGATTGCCGACGATGGCCTGGTGTGGCACGTTCTGGACGCGCCGCTGCCCGCTGACGACGTGGTCGGCGCGCTCGATTGGGCGCGGCGGCTCGATCACATGCAGCAGCACACCGGGCAACACGTGCTGTCCCAGGCGTTCGTGCAGACGCGGGACGCGGAGACGGTCGCCTTTCACCTGGGCGTCAACACCAGCACCATCGACCTGAACCGGGTAGACCTGGGGCCGGACGACCTGGCCGCGACCGAGGCCGCGGCTGAGGCCGTGGCCAACGCGGTGATCGACGAGGCCCGGCCCGTGACCGCGACCTTTTACGACGAGGCGGCGCTGGATCAGGTCCCGCTGCGCAAGCCGCCCAAGGTCAGCGGCCAGATTCGCGTGGTGCAGGTGGCGGGCTACGACTGGTCCGCGTGCGGCGGCACCCACGTGAGCAACACCGCCCAGATCGGCCTGATCAAGATCATCGGGACCGAGCGCCGCGGGCCGGAAACGCGCGTCACGTTTCTATGTGGCGGCCGCGCCCGGGCCGACTACGCTCGCCTGACGACCCTCGCCGATGGCCTGGTGGCCCGTTTCACCACCAGCCAGGACGAGCTGCTCGCGGCCGTGGACCGGCTGCTGGCCGAGGGCAAGGCAGTGCGCCGAGAGCTGGGCGAGCTCGAGGCGGCCTGGGTGGCTTCCACCGCCGACGCATTGTGGGCCGCTGCCCGGCCGGCCGGTGACCGCCGCGTGATCGCCGTGGCCGTGGACTACTCCGTGGAGCGGGCCAAACGCGTCGCCCAGGCGCTGCGCGGCCGGCCTGGCGCGGTAGTCGTGGTGGGTGTCCGGGGCGAGCGGCCCCAGCTCATCTGCACCCGCGCGGACGACGTGACGCTCGACGCGGGTGATCTGTTGCGGACGGCCGTGACGGTCGGCGGCGGCCGGGGTGGCGGCCGGCCCGATTGGGCGCAGGGCGGCGTGCCTACGGACGCGGCGCTGGATGTGGCGCTGGCGGCCGCCGCGCGCTCTCTCGACGCAACGTAAAACGTGAAACGTGAAACGCAATACCCAATACCCAATACCCCCTGGAGTCACCATGCGCGAAGTCTCCCCCGGTATCTACATCGAAACCGATCAACGCGGCGCCAACTACGGCGGCATCGTGTCCGATGACGGGATCGTTGTCATCGACACACCGATGGTGCCGGCGCAGGCGCGCGCGTTTCGAGACGAGCTGCGCCGACTGTCCGGCGGCAAGCCGTTTCTCTACGTGATCAACACCGATCACCACCGCGGCCACATCCTGGGCAACCAATTTTTTCAGCCCACGCCCGTGATCGCGCACGACCAGGCCTGGAAACACATGAAGGGCTACAGCGACAACTTCAAGCAGCGGGTGATCGATTCCTTCAAGAAGGAGCCGGAAATCCAGGCCCAGTTCACCGACATCCAGATCATCGTGCCCAACATCACCTTCGCGCATCGGCTGGACATCGTGCGCGGGGGTCGCGATATCCGCATCATCAAGGTGGGCGGGCACACCGCGGCCACCTCGGTGGTGTGGCTGCCCAACGAGCGACTGCTGTTCGTGGGGGACGCGGTCTGGGTGGATCAGCACCCGTATATGGCGCAGGCGAACTCCAAAGAGTGGCTGGACGGGCTGACCTTCATCCGCAAGTTAAAGGCCGACCGTATCCTGCCAGGCCGTGGGCCGGTGTGCGGTCGCGAAGCCACCGAGCGGATGTCGGATTACATCCGGTTCATGCGGCATCGGGTGCGGGTGAATCATCGCCAGGCCAGGAGCAAACAGGAGACGGTCGCTGCGGTGGTGCGCGAGATGACCGGCTGGTTTCCGATTGCGCCGGCGGTCAAGTCGAAAACCGAGTCTCAGATCAAACAGGGGATTGGCCGGATCTGGAATGAGATGGAGAAGGCCGCCAAGGCCAAAGCACGCGCCGAGGCCGAGGCCGATCTCGATGCCGATCCCGAGGCGGATCTCGAGGGTGCTGACGACGAATAGGCCCTAACCAGTTGAATTCTTGCACGACAGGCAAGAATCCACTGATGGCATGTGCCTGGTTGGTTCCGGCTTGTAAGCGCAGCGGCCTTGTCCGGGTTAGACCCTAACCAGTTGAATTCTTGCACGACAGGCAAGAATCCACTA
>MNXL01000014.1 GCA_001871755.1 Anaerolineae bacterium CG2_30_64_16 | reverse complement strand
GGTCAGGAGACCGGCCACAGCCACCCCGGATTATTGAGAGGATACTACGGGGGTTTGGACAGGCACGTCGTGCCGTCCAAACCCCCGTTCTCTGCCCCGTGAGCAGGTTTTGCGCTCCGCCTACTCCACGATCACCCGATCGGTGCCGCTTCGGCCGAACGTCTCGGGCGCGTACATCTCTTCGGCCTTGGCCGGCGGGGCGACGAAGACGCCGGGGGTGGTGGCCCGGGCCACGTAGATGTAGGTGTAAACGCCATCCCACAGCAGCGAGGTGAACGCTTCGGCCCGCTCGTCGCGCAGGTTCTGGTGCTCGTACCAGGTGCGCCACCACCACCAGCCGTAACGGTTGCTCGTGTCTTTCGGGTCCTGCGGGACGCTGCCTGTGACGGCCAGCGCCGGGTTGAGCGCCTCGAAACCGGCCGGCAACGGGTCTACCAGCGCCACGTGATAGCGCCGGCCGGCCGCCACCATCGTCAGCCGCACGCGCACCCGGGTCCCGGCCTGGACGTGCCAGACGCCGTCGGCATCCCGCTGCACGTCGGCCGGATCGTCCACCGCCTCGTAGGTTCGTTCGACGGTGAAGCCGTAATCGGCAGGGGGGAGGTTCAGGTCGGTGGGCGCATAGCGCAGGCCCAGGCGATAGTAGAGCCGGCCCGGCCCCTCTTTGGCCAGGATCAGGTCCTGGGCCGTACCGGCCGCATTGGCCGCCAGGTAGGCCATGGGGACGTTGATCTGGTGGTAGTCGGTGCTCCGGCCCTTGAACGTGGCCTCGCCGGCGTAGGCCTCGCCCAACCAGGCGCGGGCCACGAAGTCGGGGGTCTCGGCCTCGTAGGTGTTGAAGTAGCGATCCAGCGCCAGCAGGATGAACGCGTTCTCCTGGGTGTTGGTCCAACGGCCGGCTGTGCGGTTGGCCAGCAGCCCGCGCACGATCTTGGGGATCAGGTCGCTGTCGGGTTGGTCGCCGATGAGCGCGTTCAGCAGGATGCCGTCGGCGCGGCGGTTGGAGTGGAGCAGCAGGTAGCCGTCGTCGCCGTAGGAGGTGACGAAGTGCGCGGTCCCGGCGGTCTCGGTGACCCGGTTGGCCAGGAACCGGCGGATTTCGGCCACTTCCGCGGTCGAACCCGGATCGTCGCTGAGCACGGGCAGCAGCCAGCCGATCGCCTCGAACGACAGATTCTCCAGCCCCGCCTCGGCGATCAGTTTGCGGCCGCGGCCCGGGTCGCGGTCGCCCATCTGGGCCCGCACGTTGAGCGCATAAGCGGTCAATGTGCGCCGAACGTTCTGGCTGTACCAACTGGGGAAATGCTGCTCGATGTTGACCAGATAGTCGTGCGCTCGCGCCAGCATGTCAGGGGGTACTTCGTAGCCCTTTTGCCGGGCCCGTTGCAGGGCATGGGCAACGTGGATGCTGTGATAGGGCCACGAGTCGTCCCCGCGGCGCCAGGTTGGGAAGCCGCCGTCGTCGTTCTGCATGCCGCGCAGCCGCTCGATGTCCCGCGCGACCGCGGCCTCGATCTGATCCGGCGCGGGCAGACCGTCCGCTTTGAAGGCCGTGAGCACGTCGCGCAGCGCGGCGACCGCCAGGATGCGGCTGGCGAGCTGTTCGGAGCACTCGAAGGGATATGCCACCAGGTAGAGCACCGCGTCGGTCAGCGCCTGCAAGGCCGTGGAAGAGGTCGTGATCTCCAGGCCGCCGAACTGCGTGTAGACATCGGTGGGTGCGATCACCGGTTGAGAGATCGCGCCCTGGTCGATCTCACCGTACACCGCGAACGCCTCGGTCGTGGCGGGGGTCCAGACTGGGAACTCGAATTGGGCCGCGTCGACAGCCGTTGAAGTGCCAGGCACTTGCGAAGTGCCTGGCACTTGGGATGCACCCACCTGGAAACGGGCGACGCCGGCGCGGTCGGTAGTGGCGGGGAAGCGGACCTCGACGCGGTCGTTCGCCGGCACGGTGATGCGTTGGCCGGCAGCGGCCGACGCTGGCTCGGTCGGAAGACCGGCCAGAGCCGGGAAGCGGATGTTCGTCCCCCGCAGCGCCACGTCCACCGTCATCGGGGCGTCGGTCTGGTTCTGAACCACCACCGGCAGTTCGAACCGGTCGCCGAAGTTGAGGAAGCGCGGGGGCGACGGCCGGACCATCAGCGGCAGGCGGGCGGTGATGGCCGACTCCCCTTTGCCGAACTGCTTGCCGCCCCACACCGCCACGACCATCACCCGGTAGCGGGTCAGGTTGTCGGGGAGCGCCACCTCGACCTGGGCGCGGCCCCCCGCGTCGGTGGGGACGGCCGGCGCGAAGACGGCCAGCGGATCGAAGTCCGTGCGGATGGCGATCGGCGCCCCTTCGGCGCCGCCGCCTGGCGCCTCCACCGCCTTCTCGACGGTCATGGTGGCCACAACCATCGGCGCGGGGGCAGCCATCGGCGCCGCGGCGCGCAGTGTGTCCTGGGCCACGGCCAGCTCGCCGCTGGCGATCAGCTCATCCGGGTTGGCCAGCACGATGTTGGCCCGCAGGTGATGGTCGCCCGTTTCGGTTGAGCGTTCGCTGTAGAAGATGGCGATGGGATCGGGGAGCTGATAGCCGGACAACGCCAGCACGGCCTCGTCCACCACGACGACCGCCAACTCAGCGCCCTCGACCGGCTGGCCGCCGGCATCTCGCACGAGCACATCCACCGTGGTCGTGCCGCCCGGTTCAAGTTTGGCGTCGCGCGGGGTGACCTCCAGCGCCAGCGTGCGGGCCAGCGGCGGCACGGACAGATCGAGCTCGCCGGTGGCATAGGCCGGCCGTTTGGGCAGCTTCTCGTTGACCTGGCCGGCGTCATCGGTCCGCGGCGCCGCGCCCACCAGGTCCACCTGGACGTACAGGTTGGGGATGTGAGCTTCCTCGATGGGGATCCTGAGGGTGTAGCTCGGCTCATCCATCGTGAAGCTGTCGCTGCTGACGATGCCGGAGCGGCGCAGGGTCAGTAGCCCTTCGGCGGGGTAGAAGGGCGCCTGGACCAGGATCTCGGCCACGTCGCCGGGCTGGTACTCTTTGCGGTCGGGGATCAGGGTGACCTCTTCCTGCTCGACCTGGCGCGCGGGCGGCCGCTGGCCGCCACTGACCCAGCGGGTGAACTCGCTGCGGTTCTGGCGGCCCTGGTCGTCGGTGATGGTCGCGGAGATGCGGTAGGCGCCGCCCTCGGGCGTCTCGAAGGTGCAGCGCACCGGCTCTTGCGCCGAGGTCACGGTGCACGGCTGAACGGCCGCCTCTACCTCCTGCCAGGACCCGTCCTGGTATTTCCAGGTCAGCCGGGCCGCGCGCATGGCGATGGCCCGGCCGGGGACGGGGTTGCCGTCCAGGTCGGTGACGATGGCGTCGATCTTCAGCGGCTCTTCGCGCTGGACGAAGATGCGGTCGCTGCGCAGCCCGACGTAGAGATCCGCCGGATGGACCAACAGGTTAGTTGCCGCGGTCCACGCCTGCCGGTTGACGTCCATCACGGTGGCCTCGGCGGTGACGGTGGTCGGCTGGGGCGGGTTTACCGCGGTGAAGTCGAGGCGCAGGCGGTGGATGCCGCTTGCGTCGGTGACGCCGGTGAAGATGTCCGAACCCTGTTCGATGACGGGCTCCCGATACCAACTGCGCCACCACGGCGCCCAGACGCCGAATGTGAAGTCATCCCAGTTCGGCGGGCTGAAGCTGCCCGGCCGGGTGGTCACCTGCCACGTCACATCGGCGTTCGCCAGGCCGCCGCCGGCGTAGTAGTTGGCCGCCACCTCGACCGTGGCGTGGCCGCCCACGAAGTGCGGCCCCTCGCTGGCGCTGGCCTTGACCTCGAACTCGGGGCGGCGGAACTCCTGCACCTGGAATGGGTGCGTGGTTTGGCGGTCACCGACGCCGCCGGCGCCATTCGCGGTGAGCTGTAGCGAGGTGTAGCCCAGGTTGACGGTATCGGGCAGGGTGAAACTCAGGTCGAAGCCGCCCAGCGCGTTGAGGTCGGCGGTTCCGTTGAGAACCTCGTTGCCACGCGCGTCGATCAGGCGATAGTCAATCGAGCGGCCCGCGGCCGTGACGAGCCCGACATCGCCGGTCACACCGGCGCCGATGAGCCTGATCCACCCCTTGACGTGCACCTCTTCGCCGGGCCGGTACATCCCGCGGTCGTCGAACACGTACCAGCGCAGCGAATCCTGGATCGGTTGGCGCTGCCAGCCGTCGTCTCCCCAATAGTAGGTGTTGGCGGGCAGGATCGCCACGTCTTTGCCCTGGCGCGCGACCAGCAGGCTGGCCGCGTTGCCGTCGGGCAACGGCAGCCGGGCCACGCCGGTCGCGTCGGTGGTCGCGGCCCGGATGGCCGGTTGCAGGCTCAGCTCGACGCCGGCCAGCGGCGCGCCGTCGGTCAGGGCGTTGGCCCAGGCAAGCATCTGTTCGCCGTCCACGGCCGCGTCCAGCCCGATGCGTGTGGCTTGCACCCAGGCCTGGACCACGGGCTGGCGCTGACCCCTGGATTTGAAGAGCGTGGCCAGCACAGAGACGTCCGGCTCGACGACCACGATCAGTTGGCCCAGCCCATCGGTCAGCGCGGGGCTCAGGTCGATGGCCGTCTCGGTCAGCTCGTCGGCCTGGCCCTTGACGGTGATGGTCTGCGCCAGTATCTCGCGGCCGGGCGGGGTGGGCGGGGCCTCCTGCCAATAGTCCCGCAGATAGGCTTTGAACGCGGACCAGTCCTCCGGGGTCACCGCGTAGACGCGGGCTTTCAGGCGGTCGTAGTTGATGCTGAACACCGAGAAGGTCGGTTTGGCTGAAGAAGGGTCGAGGACGACGAAGATGCCGCCGCTCGCGCCCAGCGCGGGTTCAGCCGAGCCGACGTCGAAGGTCACGGTTTGGTCGCGGCCCAGGGTCTGGCCGAACTGATCGGGCAAGTCCGCGCTGAGGGTGACCTGGTAGCGGGTGCGGCCGGCGCTGCGGCCCTGGATTTGCAGGGTGTCGCCGTAGACGTTCAGGCTCAGGCCAGGTAGTTCGGGTTGGATGCGCACCATCGACGCGGCGAAAGCTGTGTCGTCCAGCGGGTTGTTGAAGCGGATGGTCCAGGGCGCCAGCGGTGGGCAATGGTTTTGCCAGCCGCAGCGCGTCTCTTCCACCTTCAGCGGGCCGTAGGTCTGGAAGCTGAAGCTGAGCGCTTTCTCCGTGACGCGGGGGCCTTCGGCGGAGGGCGCGCCCGGCTCGAAGGTGACCGTGACCTGCGTGGCGGCCGGGAACGGTTCATCGGCCCGGAACGCCAGCCAGCGCGCCTCGCCGGCGTTGGCGGCCAGTTGGGCGACGGTCTTGTTGGCCCGCACCTCGTCCTCGGTCGCCAGCCTGACCCCGAAGGTCACGCCCGCGGCCTTGACGGCCACGTGTTCGAGCAGGGCCTTGGGGTCGATGCGCTGGTCGAACGCGGCGAACAGCAGCGGGTCGCGGCGATGCGGCCCGTCGTTGGGGTAGGTCGAAGCCAGCCCCAGCGCCGGGGTGGTGAAATGCCAGGTGAAGGTTTTGGATAGCGTGCCGCCGGTCGCCGAGGCCGTGCCGGCCGGGATCTCGACGGTGTACTCGGTGGCCATCGGGAAGCGGCCGCTGCCGGCGCCGGCCAGGCTGCCTGGCTCGAACATCAACGTCTTGGTACCAACCCAGCGCCAGTGTCCCGGCGGCTCGGGCGACAGTTTGACCGGGACCCGGCCCGCGGCCAGATCCTGTAAGCCGGTCAGGGCCACCATCGGCTGGTTGAAGGTCACGCTGAGGTAGGGCGCCAGGGGGACATCGCCCTGGGGCGCGTAGCGCAGCAGTTCCACCGGGCCGGCGGCCGGCTCGGGCGGCGTGGGGGTGGCGGGCGGCGGGAAGGTATCAAGGACGGTGACGCCGGTGCGCGGCGCGGGCAACGACGTGGCGCGGACCGCGAACTCCGTCGTGTCGGCGGGAGCGGGTGTCAACGGCGGCAGGCGATCCAGGATGGCCTGGACCTGGTCGGCCGGCAGCGGTTGCGCGACGGCCACCAGCGCCGGCGCTGGGGTGGCAGCGGTTTCCGCGCCCTCGCTCAGCGCCATTTGCAGGCCGGTGACCGCGGGTGTGGGTTGGGCGACGCCAACAGATCGAACACTTGGGGTCATGTTCATCTCCGGGGGGACCGGCGTGGCCGTTGGGACGGCTGTCGGGGCAGGTTTGGCAGCGCAAGCGGCGAGTAACAGGATCGCCAGGGCTACTGCGAACAGGAAATCGAAAGGCGGGCGTTGCACAGGGCGGTTGCTCATGACGGTATCCTCCTCCCTTGGGGATCTGGCCAGGCGAGTCGAACTGCGCCAGCACTATTATACCAGAGTTTTCTCATTATGGGGACGAGGGATGTGGGCGGTTTGTTCCGGGGCAGGAGGGGCGTGGAGGGTGGAGGGTGG
>MNXL01000058.1 GCA_001871755.1 Anaerolineae bacterium CG2_30_64_16 | reverse complement strand
CCGGGCATTTATAGTCTCATTTATAGTCTCAACAGTCTCATATATACTGCACACGGGCATAAACTGCGTTTTTCAGACAATTCGCCCTGGTTGTGGTATGATAGCGCTCATGACTATTCAACTTGAATTCACCCCCGACATCCAAGCCGCCCTGAATCAAGAGCGGTATGACTACCCCGATCCCATTGTGCAACGGCGCATGGAGACGTTATGGCTCAAGAGTCACGACCTCCCGCATGTCCAGATTGCGGAACTGGCCGGGGTTTCCGAGAACACCATGCGGGATTACTTTCGGTTGTACCAGGAAGGCGGGTTGGCCAAACTCAAAGAGCGCCCCAGCTATCAGCCGGAAAGCGCCCTGCAGGCCCATGCGGCCAGCCTGGAAGCACATTTTCGGGAACACCCACCCGCCACGATCAAAGAAGCGCAAAGCGAGATCGAACGTTTGACCGGCATCAAACGCAATCCGACGCAAGTCCGGCACTTTCTCTACGACAAGTTGGGCATGCGCTGCCGTAAAGTCGGCATGCTGCTGGCCAAAGCCGACCCAGAGGTCCAAGCGGCGTATCTGACCGAGACGCTCGAACCACGGCTGGCCGAGGCGCAGGCTGGCACACGGGCGGCTTTTTTCGTGGATGCCGCCCACTTTGTCTTGGCGCCTTTTCTCGGCTTCTTGTGGTCCTTCGTGCGCCGCTTTATTCAGGCCCCAGCGGGGCGGCAGCGCTTCAATGTCCTGGCGGCCCTGAATGCCATCACGCACGAATGGGTGATGGTGACCAAGGACACCTACATCACCGCCGAGAGCGTGTGTGCGTTGCTCCGCCCACTAGTGGGTCATTTGATTCGATATTTGCCATAATGCACGAAGCGGGATAACATGAGTCCCAGACCCACCAGGAGGCTCATGATGTCTCGCCAAAAGAAAGAGACCTTGCGCGAACTGTCCGACGCAGAGCGCGGGGTGCTGCAACGGATTAGTCGGTCGGACCGCGAACCAGCGAGCCATGTGGCGCATGCGAAAGGCCTACTTGCGGTGACGGCCGGTAAGACGTACACGGAAGCGGCCACGGTCGCTGGCCGCACGACAGGCGATACCGTGGCGCGTTGGGTGAGCGAGTTCAACCGGCAAGGGCTGGCCGCGTTGGAGCGCAAACACGGGGGTGGGCCAGCCCGCAAGTACGGGCCTGCCGAGTGCGAACACATCCTGGCGGAGGTGCGGCGGCAGCCCATGCCTGAGCAGGATGGTACGGCCACGTGGTCGTTGCAGTTGTTGTGTCGGGCGCTGCGCCGGGCGCCGGATGGCCTGCCTGCCGTGAGTGAAGACACGATCCGCATGGTACTGCTGGAGGCCGGCTTCACCTGGCAACGGTCACGTAGCTGGTGCCAGACCGGCCAAGTAGTACGCAAGCGGAAAAGCGGGCCGGTGACCGTCTGCGATCCAGACGCCGAGGCGAAAAAAAGTTGATCGAAGACGCCTATACGCTGGGGGAGAAGCTGGGCTTGGCCGTCTGGAATCAAGATGAAGCGGGTCCCTACCAAACCAAGCCCTGTCCGGGCGCCAGTTGGCAACCCGTGGAACACCCGCTCCGCCAACCGCACGAATACATCCGCAATGGTACGGCCAAAATGCTGACCTTGTTTCATCCCAGCGACGGCGAGTTGCGCGTCAAAGGCGTGACCAGTGCCACCAATGCGGTCTTGCATCCCTGGCTGAAGGAACAGTGTGCCGCGATCTTGAGCACCTTGCCCACCCCAGCCCCCTGCGATGCGGCAACCCAGACCGCACTGTGGCAACGTTGGCAGCAAGGACTGACCCAACCGATTACACTGCCCGAGGTTCTCCCGGCGCTGCGCATGCTGTTGGTGTGGGACAATCTCGCCGCTCACTGTACGCCGGAAATGGTTCTGTGGCTCATCGAACATGGGATCATGCCGCTCTACACGCCCTTGGGCAGTTCCTGGCTCAACATGGCCGAATCGATCCAGCGCATCGTGGGGCGCCGTGCCCTGGAGGGCCAGACGCCCGAGACCCCGCAGCAGATCATGGAGGCCTTGGAAGCCACTGCCAAAGGTTGGAACCGCGAACCGACACCTTTCGTTTGGGGCGGCAAACGGGCCGCCCGCCGGCAGCGCAGCCGCCAACGCCGCCATGCGCTCGGCGGCTCGGGCGCCTGCACCCAACGTCCAGTACGACAGCGCACCACCTTGCTCAAGAAATGGCTGAAGTCGAATCAAACGACCCACTACTAGCGCGTCAACGATAATTTGATGGATTGGGCATCTTGGGTTATCCTGGAGATAAGTTGTCGATTATCTACCAGGAGGATATCCGATGTCCAAACAAGCGCCGCACAAGAAGTACCATGTGACGCTCACGCCCGAAGAGCGCACGATGCTTCAGGATCTCATTGCATCAGGGGCGACGGCCGCCCGTACCCTGACGCATGCCCGGATCTTGTTGAAAGCTGACGAAAGCGCCGATGGCCCAGCCTGGCAGGATTGCGAAATTGGCACCGCCTTGGATTAGGGACCACCCTAACTCTTGGCAGGAGGAGCCCATGACCCAGCCCCCACAGACCGTCGATGATGTGCGCCGCAATCTGGCCGAGCACCTGGACTGGCAGTTTGCCGAGCGCAACGATGCCGCCGTCGCCCAGGCGTTGCACGCGGGCACGCCGATGGACGACGTGCGCACCTTGAATGAGGCCACGCTGGTGGACGGCTTCCTCGGTTTTCTGCGGCAAACCGGCATCCTGGCCCATTGGGAGACCTTCACCATCGAGGCCGTGCAACGGGTGTTCCTGCCGGTGCTGGTCTTCGTCCTGCTCTACGGCGTGCGCGTGCTGTGCGGCATCAATTCCACCAACGCGCTGTCGAGCCTGCTGTTCAGCAACGTGCCCGTCATGCTCGTGATCGGCTTCACCGTCGAGCAGGTGACGGTGGGCCTGACCCGCCGCGGCGCCAGCCAGCGCACGGCGGCCAGCGAGTATGCCCTGTTGGACCCGCAGACGCTGGCCAATACCATCAGCAAGGCCAGTGCGGCGGCGCTGATGACGCTGTTCAACGGCAGCATCCACTGCCTGGCCGCCTTCGGCCTCTTCATGGCCGAGGTGATGGTCGCGGTGGACGGCACGCGCATCATCACCACGCCGACCTTTGCCGACTGCGGCTGTCTGAAAGTCGAAGAACACCGCCGCGACCGGAAAGGGGCTGACGTGATCGTCGTCAAACTACTCTTCGGCTGGCGGCTGACACTTGCACCTGCGCTGCAAGTGCAGGTGTCGCCCTGCTCGACTTGTTGACTCTGATTCCCCTGGCCATCCGCATCGTGCAGATTCAGGACCACGAAGCGCCCTACCTGGTGGACTTGGTTAAGCAAGCGCAAACCAACCTCGCCCCGCATAGTCGCATCGTCCGCCTGGTCGTGGATCGCGCCTACGTCGACGGTACCTCCTTGTACGAACTGGCCACCCTGGGCACACCTGCACTGCGCCTGCGGTTTTGTGCAGGTGCAAGTGTCATCTTCGTGGTGATCGCCAAAACCAACATGGTCGCCCGCGAAGTGGCGTTGGCGGAGCAAGACGGTTCACCCATCTACGAGCGGCTGGAACAGCGGCGGCACGGCCAGGGCCGCGACCAGACCACCGAGCCATTGGTCTCGCAGGTGCGGGTCGTGCGCGGCATCCGCAACTGGGCCGCCTATCGGCCGCCCGTGGTGCCTGGCCACCGGCTGAGTTGGGAGCAACGGCCGACCCTCAACGCCGTAGTGGTCAGCCTGTGGCGCAACCAGGCCCCTGACCCCGGCGACGGGCCGCGGGTCTACCTGACCAATGGGCCGGTGGACGACCCGTGGCTGACCGTAGACGCCTACGATGACCGCAGCTGGATCGAGAACGGCCTGTTCCGCAACAGCAAGCAGTTCTGGACCCTGACCCGCTGGTTCCCCAAACGCACCGCGGCGGGGGTGCGCAGCCACCTCACCTTCGTCGTCTTGCTGCTGGCCGTGGCCACGGCCTATCGCCTGTCAAGGCCCAGGCCGGGGCCGTGCCCCCACCCCCCGCCAGCCTGATCTGCACGGTTCAGCAGCAGGTCCGGGACGCCACGACGGGGGAGGTCAGCACCCCCGCGCCGCCCGTCCCACCGCCCCAGACGCATCTGGCTAGCCCAGTTGCGCCACCCCCGGCGCCGGACGCGGCACCAGCCCCCTTCCTGGCGCACAACTTGTTGAGCGGGCAAGGAGCGCTGCGCTGGCGGCGGCAACTGGAACGGGACAGCCGCGACCAGGTGCTGGTGCTGGTCGGGCGGCAGTACGGCATCTTTGACATCCATGAACTGTTCGTCCTGTTGAGGGTTCCGCTCCGCCACCTGCCGCCCCACCTCGGCTCCGCCGCGGACATCTTGCGCCGGTACGGTTGCACCGAGAACCCGCGATTGGACAATTCTTCATGTCAGACGAGTCAGAACCAGAAAGGAACTATACCGTAATTCCAGAGGTGTCGTTGGTCACCGTGATGAGTTCATGCGTGAGGGCATTCAGGGCACCCAGGACGTTGAACCGTTGCCGACCCGCCGGCGCTTGGATGAAGATGCGCTGGAAACACCACAGCAAGCCGAGAAAGGGCGCCAGGACAAAGTGCGTCGCATCCACAAAGAACACGGCCCGGGTGCCGGCTTGGGCTTGGGCCAAGCGGGGTTCCAGGACGTCTTGTTTGTACGTGGCCTGCACGTCGGGGTCCGCTTTGGCGGGGATCATGCCGACTTTGCGGCAGCGCATGCCTAACTGGTCGTGGAGAAAGTGCCGCACTTGGCTCTCGCTGCGCTCAATGCTCGTCAATCGGGTGATCTCGCTTTGCGCTTCTTTGATCGTGGCGGGCGGATGCTCGCGGAAATGGGCTTCCAGACTGGTGGCATGCGCCTGCAATGCGCTGGCGGGGCGATACGGGTGAAGCTCTTTCAATTTCGCCAGGCCGCCTTCCTGATACAAGCGAAAGTAGTCCCGCAGGGTGTTCTCGGAGACCCCTGCCAGCTCGGCAATCTGGGCGTGCGGGAGGTCGTGACTCTTGAGCCATAACGTCCCCATGCGCCGTTGCACCATGGGATCGGGGTAGTCATACCGCTCTTGATTCAGGGCGGCTTGGATGTCGGGGGTGAATTCAAGTTGAATAGTCATGAGCGCTATCGTACCACAGCCAGGGCGAATTGCCCGAAAAACGCAGTTTATGCCCGTGCGCAGTATACACCTGAACGTCGTAGCGTGGCGCTATACTCTGGTTTGCTTTATTCCAGGTTCGGCGCCGACCGGGCATAGTTGACCAGGTTTGCAGATCAGGCCTTGTCCAATTTTACGCGGGCGCTGCGCCAGGCTGAACCGTTCCGGTGGCGCGGTCGAGGGTCTCGGCGATCCACCGCTCCAACGCCTCACCGGCCTTTGCGGCCGCGAAAACCACCTTGCGGTGCTGCTCCGGCGAAAGGCGGATGGTCACGCGGCCGGAGAACGGCTTTTCCGGTTCCTTCCCAAGCTCGGCGCAAAACTCCAGATAATCTTCTATCGAATCTTCGAGCGCCTGGCGAAGCTCCTCAACCGATCGCCCCTGGAACGTGATTACATCTCGAATGTTGATAACTTCACCGTGGAAAATACCCGCTTCGTCGTCGAACTGCACCTGCCCCAGGTATCCTTTGTACTCCATCATGGCACGACTCCTGCTTCTATCAGAAAACGACGCATGGAAAGCACTGCGAAGTGCGAGGCTTCGCCGCCCTTGTCGGTCTCTTTCTGCGGATGAGGACGGTGAAAGACAGCCTGCACATCGTTCAAGGTGACTCTCACGCGCGATCCCCGCCCTTCGCGAATCAGGGCGCCGCAAGCGATGAGCAGACTCTCGATGTCAGCCCAAGGGATGTTCGACCGCACCGGGTCCTCAAAGATCACCAGCAGAGTCTTGCGGTGTCGGGTCTTCATCTATCTTATCCAACTCATCAAACAGATCCTCGATGTCATCGAAAGTATGCCGCTCACCATTCCGTACACCTTCTTCCATGTCGTCCATGAACTTTCTGATCTTCTCTTCGCTAAAACCGAAAAAGGTCATTTCCCAGAGACAGTGCCCGATGATCTCCAGTTCAGAGTAACGGGCTACCGTTTCAGGATCAATCTCCATGCCCAGCCACTCGGCCCAGTCGGTGAACTCGATGCCGAAGGAGGCCTCCTCGTTACCCTGCTCGTCGTCCCACTCCGTTTCGGGTGCAGTTTCGCGCCGGGTTGTGCCGTCTTTGCCGGAGACATCTTCGTAGGTCTCGCCGTCGAAGTCATCGGTCACGGTCTCGATGCAAATGCGCAGCTTACTCTCGGCGGGCTGGAGCGATCGCAGCGTTGCGTAAACCTGCCGATAGCCCTCGCCAATCTGCTCCTCGTCGGGGTAGAGACGCAGCAAGACGGGCCAGACGTCATCCCACACGGATTTGTCTACTAACTCGCGGAATTTCATGACCAGTTACCGAGCCTGTTGAATTTCT
>MNXL01000169.1 GCA_001871755.1 Anaerolineae bacterium CG2_30_64_16 | reverse complement strand
CCCGGCGCGACCCAGTTCGCCGACGCCCTCGGCCAACACAACGGCGTCTGCTCGGGCTCGGCCTGCCCCACCGCGGGGGTGCCGGGCCGCCAGGAGATGGCCCTGCTCTTCGACGGCGCGAACGACACGGTCGCCGTCAACGACGCCAACACCGGCGATGTTCAGAATCTCACCCTGGCTGCCTGGGTAAAACTCAACAGCCTGCCCTCCAGGGTTATGCGCTTTGTGACGGTGGGGGACGAAAAGGCCGTGCTGCGCTACGAAAACAGCGACCTGGACTTTTACATCACAACCGTCTGCGTTCCCAACCCCTGTATCTATCACATCCACATCCGCCCCGGCGTGACGCTGCAAACCGGCGTGTGGTATCACATCGCTGGTACTTATGACGGGCAGGCCATGCGCCTGTACCTGAATGGGACAGAGGTAGGCTCGCAGTCCGTCGGCGGCACGCTGACCGGCGGCGAGACCGTGCGCCTGAGCAGCTCCACCGAAACCCTGGACGGCAATCTCGACGAAGTGGTGATCTACCGCCGCGCCCTCAGCGCAGCGCAGGTTCAATCGCTATACCGTGCCGCCCCCGAGCTGCTGCTGCGCCTGGACGAAGCCGAGGGCGCGACGAGTTTTGAAGACGCCACCGGCAACGGACATGGCGGGACGTGCTCCGGCAACCGCTGTCCCAAGGTCGGTGCCGGCGTCAAGGGTCAGATCGGCCTGGCCGCCGATTTCGACGGCGCCAACGATTTCATCGAGGTCCCCCACAGCGACCGGCTGAACCCTGGCGACGAGCTGACCCTGGCGGTCTGGGTCAATCTGACCAACGCCGACGTTGCCCAAAAGATCGTCGGCAAGTCTACCATCGGCAACGGCTACGTCTTGGGCGTTGGCAGCGGCAAGTTATTCCCTGAAATCTGGGACACCAGCGGGACACGCTATGCTGCCGAATGGGGCCGCATCACCGCCGGCTACTGGACGCACCTGGCCGTCACCTGGGAACGGGGCGGCGACATGGTCGGCTACGTCAATGGCAACGAGGTCGGCCGCATCGCGGCCAGCGGTAACGGCATCAAGGCTAACACGAACCCGTTGCGCGTCGGCATCGCCCCGTGGAACGCGACTTCCTTCCCTGCCAACGGCCGGCTTGACCACGTCACGCTGTTCACCCGCGCCCTCTCGTCGCTCGAAATCCGGCAGATGTTCCGCCTGCAGGCCAAATGGGTGGAGGAGCGCCAACACCCCGAAGTCACGGTGGACGCCGACGCGCCCAGTTCCACCCTGGTCTCGGACGAAACCTACCGGCCGAACCGCGACGCCGTGCTGCTGGCGGCCGCTCAGGACGCCACCACCCACGTGACGCTGGTGGAGATGGGCACGAGCGCCGACGGCGGCCAATCCTACACCTGGGAGGCGGCGCCGGCCTGCCAGGACGCCCAGTCCGCGGGCGCGGCCTGGTGCCCGACCTTCGAGCCGACGGTCGGCGAGGGGCGCTATCAGTTGCAGTTCCGCGCCACCGACAACGTCGGCAACCGCGAGGCCCCTGCCCAGACCCATACGATCCTGGTGGACGACACCCCGCCGCAGTCCGCCACCGCCATCGCCCAGGGGCAGATCCTCCGGCCGCAGCGCGATCCGAGCGCCGAGACGGCCTGGCTGGTCGGCTTGAACGGCACGGCCAACGACCCACCGGTGGCCGGCAGCGCGGGCAGCGGCACGGCCAGTGTGCTGGTCAAGCTGACCGACACCGATCCGGTGACGGACACCCTCCAGCCCCAAGCGGCCACGCAGACCGGCGGCGCATGGCAGGCCGACTATCGGCTGCTGGCCGCCGATCCCACCGGCACGTACACCCTCACCGCGCAGGCCGCTGACAACGTCGGCAACACCACGGACTTCACCACCCTGGTCACGCTGGGCGTGGACGCCGCGCCGCCCGAAGCCAGCCTGGATGACGTGACCGCGCTCACCGGCGTCACCGGCACCATCACCACGACCCTGCAACTCACCGGCCGGATCACCGAAACCGGCGCGATCAGCATCGGCGTGGCCGGCCTGCGGGTGGGCATCCTGCCGGCGGCGATGGAGAGCCTGAGCGGCACCGTCGCCCTCTTCCACCTCGACGAGCCGGCGGGCGCGACGCGCTTCGCCAATGACACCGGGCTGGGCGTAGCCACCTGCAACGGGAGTGCTTGCCCCACGGCAGGCGCGGCCGGCATCTGGGGCACGGCGCTGGATTTCGACGGCCAGGAGGACTACCTGGTCGCTGATGGTGTCTCCGCGGCCGTGACCGCCACCCACGGCTTCGCCTTCGGCGCCTGGGTCTATCCACGATCGCTGTATTACAACAAAGACGCCGTCCTGGCCTTCAACGCCGCCAATGGCGACGACCGCAGCCAGATTCGCGTTTCAGGCGGCTTCGCCTACACGGATGAGCGCATCGGCGAGCAGTGGGGGCCGCATCACACCGCCGGTCAGTGGTATCACGTGCTGGTATCCATAGACGAGGACGGCAACGGCGTTCTCTACGTGAACGGGCAGCCTGAAAAGACCTTCCAAACCGATTCCCGCCCCGACCCGGCCGGCAAGTTCAGCCTCGGCCAGGAGTGGGACGGCGTCGCTACCAGTAACCATTTCGACGGCCTGCTCGACGAAGTGGTTGTGTACGACCGCGCACTCTCGCCCGCCGAGGTCTACGCGGTGTACGCCGACGCCACAGCGGACAACTCGGGCCAGGGGGTGATCTCGACCGGCTGGCGGTATAGCGTGCCCGAGGGGCTGGACGGCCTCTACCAACTCAACCTGCGGCCGGCCGACGTCTTCGGCAACTCCGCCCGCCGCGCCGACTGGCCGGCCTGGACGGGCGAGATCGACACGGCCGCGCCTGCGGTGGCGTTGACCATCACCGAGGAGTCGGAGACCTACGACGTTGCCGGGCGGCATCCCTTCACCGTCAAGACCACCTACACCTGCTGGGCGCAGGACTTCAATCTGGTGGACGCCTCCGAGGCGCATCCCGAGTACGACTTCCAGTGTCCGTGCGACACCCTGGCCCCGGCCTCCACGGTCATCACCGATACCTTCTACCACCAGGTCTCTCCCTGGTACGCTGAGGTCTTCAGCGACACGACCCGTCTCTACGAGCACACCGCCACCTGCACCGTGCCGGGCCTGGCCACCGACAACTTCATGCAAGCCTGCGACGCCTACGGCCACTGCGCGACCGACGTGGCCGACGTAGACCAGGTCTTCGAGCAGATTCCCATCGCCTACACGGTCGTGCTGACTCCCTCGCACCAGACGGTGCTCACCGCCACCGGTAGCACGAACGTCGAGGCGCGCGCCTATGCCCGCGACCGCATCAAGCAGGTGGAAGTCTACGATGGCGTGACCCTGGTGGGTGCCGTGCCCGTAGATTCGCTCTGCACGGGCAACGTTACCACCACCCAGTGGACTCAGGCCTGGGTCGCCACCGAAGGCACGCACTATCTGAGGTCACGCGTCATCCCGTGCACGGGTTCCACTGGCTTTTCCATGAACAACTTGGTGAGGGTAGATTCCAGACCGCCGCTGGCGCCGGTCTGGCCGAGCGCGCTCAACCGGCAGCAGCGGCTCAGCTATGGCCGGGTGGCCCTCGACGGGCAGGCCTCCGATGCGCCTGGGGGCACCGGCGTGACCCGCGTGGAGGTCAGTGTGGACGGCGGTGACTGGGCCGAGGCGTCGCTGCGCGGTTCGGACTGGCGCTATGAGTGGTACCTGGGCGATGAGCCCGACAACGCGCACTACGACGTCGTGGTGCGCGCCACCGATTACGCCGGCTGGAGGACGGAGGCCGCCCACGCCGTCACCGTGGACCTGGATGCGCCCAATCCAATCACCCTGACCCTGACCAGCGACGTCACCGCGGGTGGGGTGGTCCCTGCTGGCACGACGCTGCGCCAGATCCCGGCCACGCTCGACCTGGCCTGGCAGGCCAGCGAGCCTCCCGACAAACTGCTGCGCTACGATTTGCTCTGGACGGTGGATACGCCCACCCAGACCCTGGAAATCCCCGCAATTGTGCCGCCCGACGGGCCGCTTTCGTCCACCTACCAGGCCCTGTTCGACGCCCAGCGCATCGAACCCTCCGTCACCAGCGTTTTCACCGACGGCAACACGCAGATGGACGATTGGGGGCCGGTCTACGTGGACACGCCGCTCACGCCGGACTTCATCTCGATGGATGGTGGGCCGATTGGCAATCGGCCCTACCGCGGCTGGATGGATTCTGGCTGCTCGGCCATCGGCCTCGACCGCCGCATGGCCGAGGCGGTTCCCGACGGCGTCAGCCTCAACGCGCCGCAGAACTTCTACGTCACCTGGGATTCCGAGGCGCTGCGCCTGGCCTGGACGGGCGCGAACTGGGACTACAACGGCGATCTGTTCATCTACATGGACACGCTCGATGATCCTTCGGCCCCGACGACCGCGTTCAACCCGTATTCGGATACCCAGGATATCACGATCAACATCCCCGGTGCGCGGGCCTTCATCTGGGTGCAGGATTCGCACTTTGCCCACGTGCAGGTCTGGCACGACGGGGGCTGGCACGATCATCCCCTGAATGCAACGCAGTATCGTTTCGACACCGGGTTGAACGGCGGCACGACCGATTTGTACATCCCCTTCGACCTGATCGGCATCGACGATCCGGCCACGACCCCGCTGGCGCTCTATGCCTTTGCTGCCGACGAGGGCGCGCTGCGCCTGTGGGCGACGATGCCGGCGCAGAACTCGCTGAGCAGCCCGGACGTCGTCGAGACGACCCTGTACGCCGGGGCGGAGCAGGCGCTCGAGTGGCTGCACGTCTACTCCTGGCCGAGCCTGGGGCCGGGCATCTGCCCCAACAACCCGACCGGCCTCCTGCCGTTGTACACCGACCAGGATCTGCGCTTTGAGATCGCGGCCGACCCGGTGGGTTCAACCTATGGCCTGTTGAGCAGCGACCTGTTCTGGATGGCCGAGGACCTGACCGACCCCGACCGGCCGATCACCCTACGCCAGAGCTTCGCGTTCATGGACGTTGACCATCCGCCGGTGGGCGATGGGGATACCGTCACCTACACAGTGAGCTACGCCAATCACGGGACAGAAACCGCCACCGGCGTGACCGTGCAGGCGACCGGCCTGTGCGCCATGGACCTCCTCGGCGCGGTCAGCGGGACATTGACAGTCACGGTGGGCGATATCCTGCCGGAAACAACCGGCAGCGTCAGCTTCGCCGGCCTGGTGAATGTCGCCGGCCATCTCGACGGCTGTCACGATTGGGCCTCGGTCGAGGCGATCGTCCACGACGATGCGCACGGGCCCGCAGGCAAGCCGTTGGACTGGCTGTGGGCGGACCACCCGGTGGACAACGAGCCGCCCACTGATCTGAGCATCACCCAACCCGCAGGCTTGATCGGGGTGGGCGACACCGTCCTCATCGGATCCGTCAGCGATGCATCCGCCGTGCCCCTCATCATCCTGGAAACCCAGGCGCCGGTTGGAGGCACGAGCCAGATTGGTTGCCTGGACGGCTCGCCGCTTGACGGGCAATGGGGATGCACGTGGAACGCGACGACGGCCAATGGCGGCGCCCCACCTACGGATGGTGACCAGTTCCTCATCCGCCTGCGCGCGACTGACAGCCACGGCCTGACCAGCGACTGGTCCGGCTGGCAGACGTTCATTGTGGATAGCGTGCCGCCAACTGTCACTTTCAGCGCGGAAACCACCCAAACCTACAGCGACACGGTGGTGAGCGGCACGCGTTTGAGCTTCTCCGGTCAGACGCACGACAACCGCGCGGCCGGCCAGGTGGAGGTGTGCCTCGACGGCGACTGCGCCTGGGCCAAGGTGCAACTGGAGGGCGCACAGGACGGCGCCTGGTCGTATTCCGTGATCCAGCCGGGCGGGCAAGACGATGTGACGCAGACCGTCAGCATCCGCGCGGTTGATCTTGTCGGCAATTGGAGCGAAGGGAGCAGAGTTAGCAACTTTCGCAAAGTTGCTAACTCTACCAACTCTGCCCAAGACCTGGCGTTGCGGCTGGACAACGTTGCGCCGGTCATCACCGTCACGGGAGCGATCACCGAGCTGGAAGCCCTGCCCAACCGTCCGCCCCTGACCGTCATCTCCGGGACTGTGACCGATGGCGGCGGCGTGGGCACACTGTATGCGATGGTCCGCACGCCTGCGGGCGACATGCAGACCCGCTTCGTCGGTCGTGATGACAGCGGCGCCTGGTGGTATGACATGCCGCCGAGCCCGGCCGGCGTGTATGCGATCTGGGTCAACGCCGTGGACGAGGCGGGCAATGCCGCCACCTTCGGGCCGCACTACCTTGCGTTGACCTGCCGGGCTGCCGATCTGACGGCGACCCTCATCAGCGCTGAGGTCGCAATCGGGGCCGGCAGCCCGATCAGCCTCACGGCGCGCATCAGCAACACCGGCGGCGCTGCGATCCCCGCCGGCCT
>MNXL01000254.1:6612-8797 GCA_001871755.1 Anaerolineae bacterium CG2_30_64_16 | reverse complement strand
CCCCAGGTGGTCGTAGTATAGTATTACCCCGCGACATTTGCGTTGATCGCGAGAATCTTCCTTACCACGAAGACACCAAGACACAAAGCCTTTGAGACCTTCGTGTTTTTGTGCCTTTGTGGTGATAGGTTCGGTTGCGGCCGGAGGCCGCGCTATGATATTGAGCGAAAGGCCTATCCTCAGAGGTGATTATCGGCCATGGCTGCATCAAAACCGACCAAAACCCTGGCGATGCGCGTGTTGGAAGGGCGTGGCGTCCCCTACGAGCCGTTGTACTACCAGGTCGTCGACCATCTTTCTGCGGCGGAGGTCGCGGCTGCCGTGGGCTTGCCCCCCGAACAGACCTTCAAGACACTGGTGGTCCTGCCCGCCAGCCCGCGCGGGCGGCCGATCCTGGCCCTGGCGCCCGGTGATAGCCAACTCGACTTGAAGAAGCTGGCCGCGGCCGCGGGCGAGAAGAAGGTGCAGATGGCGTCCCTGCGCGAGGCCGAACGGTTGACGGGGCTGGAGCGAGGCGGCATCTCGCCGCTGGCGCTGCTCGATCGGGGGTTCAGCGTCTTTGTGGATGAGACGATCATCCTGTTCGACCGCGTCGAGGTCAGCGCGGGCAAAGTGGGGGTCGGAATCCTGGCGCCGGTCGAGGGGCTGCTCCGGGTGATCGGGGCGCAGGTGGCGGACATCGCCGGATGACGCAGATGCCAGACACTTCAGGCGTATCTGCTCAATTTTTCGGGGCCTGACTTGCTGTGGCCGGTCTCCTGACCGAGCCACGACGGGCACGGTCGGAGACTGCATCGTGAGCCTGTCGAACGGCGGCCCGAGCTATCCCCAGATGATTGAGAAGTCACCGATCTTGAGCATCGCAATCCCCGATGTGAGCGGCCACGCAAGCGGCTGGTCGTCTGAAGGCCTTCTGAAGGGAGTATACACCCTCCCCCAAGGGGAGAGTCAAGGGGGCAAAAGGACGAATTTTCGGGGAAATAGGACTCACCGCACAAGCGTCAACGGGATCGGCGTGAATACCAGCAGGAACACGACCACCATCGCCGCGGCGAGCAGGCGCTGCGAGCGCCGCAGCTCGGTGATGTCGTCCAACGGCATGTCCTGCAAGCGGCTGAACAGGAACACCAGCACCAGCCAGAGGATCCAGCCCGTCCACAGGAATGAGAGCCCGACGAGCGCGGCCAGGACGATCCACGTCACGGTGCGCGCGCCCCGCGGCCCGAGCAGCGCGTAGACGATGTGGCCGCCGTCCAACTGGCCGGCCGGGATCAGGTTCAGCCCGGTGACCAGCAGCCCCGCCCAGCCTGCGAACGCGATCGCATGGATGAAGACGTCTTCGCCGCCGCCCGGCAACCACTTGCCGAACATTGCGAGCTTCAGGCTCGCGTACAGCAGCGAATTGCCTTCGAGCATGTAGTTGCTCGCCGGCTGCGGCAGCACGTGGCTCAGGCTCAGCCCCAGCCACAGGATCGGCACGGCCAGGACCAGGCCAGCGAGCGGACCGGCCGCGCCGATCATCAGCAGATGCCGCCGGTTGCGCGGGGGCGCGCTCATGCGGATGAACGCGCCCAACGTCCCGAACGGGCCGAGCGGCATGGGGATGAAGTAGGGTAGACTGGTCGGGCTGCCCAGCCGCCGCGCCATCAGATAGTGGCCAAACTCGTGCGCGGCCAGGATGGCCAACAGGCTGGCCGCAAAGGGCCACCCGTCCAGCAGGTTCCAGTTCGTCTCGGTCAGCCCTTCCACCATCTGCGCGCCGGCAAACAGCGCAGAGAGCACCGTCAGGCCGAAGAGCAGCAGCGCCAATCCGACGCGCTGCTCGGCCGGCGCGAAAGTGACCGGCAGCGCCAGCACCTCTTCGCCGCCGCCAGAATGGCCGCCATCCTGCCTCTTGCGCAGCAACGGCGTCACGCCCAGGGGGCGGAATCGTGCGGCCAGCCGGTCGTATGCTTCATCTGAGGGCACGCGCAATCGCCCACGCAGCCGCACCGCGTTCCCCGGGGCCACCCCCTCTGTCACATCCTCTACAGCCAACACATCCGCGGCAGCCGCAACCAGCGCCGCAACTTTGTTACCGGTAAGATCGGTCATCGTCAGTGTGTCCCGTCATTGTGCAAGATCGTCATGCTGGTATCTTCTCAATTTTCCGGGACCTGACTTGCTGTGGCCGGTCTCCTGACCG
>MNXL01000254.1:0-6602 GCA_001871755.1 Anaerolineae bacterium CG2_30_64_16 | reverse complement strand
CACGGTGGCTCGGTCAGGAGACCGGCCACAGCAAGCGATTCCCCGAAGAATTGAGAAGATACCTTGGGAGCATAGTTGCAAGTTTCTGTCCTTGCGCATACCGCCCAACGGTATGGAGTTCTCAGAATGACAGGCAGCAGATAGCGAGTTTTGCTCCATTGCGTCTTTTCACCCTGTCACCGTCCGATGCGCAGCATCGGCGTCACCGTGTCACCCGTGCGCCCTCAGCACTCCGGCTCCTCGACGCCCAACGCCTCCTGCACCGCGCAGCCATCCAGAGTCTCTTGCTCCAGCAGGCGGCGGGCCAGCGTCTCCAGCGCCGCGCGGTGCGCGGTCAACAGCGCCCGCGCGCGTTCGTACTGCTCGGTGACGATGCGCTGCACCTCAGCGTCGATCAGCTCCCGAGTCTTGGGGCTGAGGTTGCTGCTGTCCTCGATTGCGCCGCCCAGGTATTGGAGCTGTTGGCCGGCGTAGCGCACCGAGCCGAGCAGTTCGCTCATGCCGAACTCGGTGACCATCCGCCGCGCCAGTTCGGTGGCGCGCAGGATGTCGTCGCTGGCGCCGGTGCTGATTCGGTCGAACACCACCTTCTCCGCAGCCCGGCCGCCGAGCATCACCGCGATGCGATCCTGCAGCTCCTCCACCGTGAGCAGGTAGCGGTCCTCGGTCGGCATCTGCATGGTGAAGCCCAACGAGCCACGGCTGCGCGGCACGATGCTGATTTTGCTGACCGGGTCGCCGTGCGGCGTCAGTTCCGCGAGCATGGCGTGGCCGGACTCGTGATAGGCCACGGCCCGGCGCTCCTGCTCGTTCATGACTCGGGTGCGTTGTTCCAGGCCCGCCACGACCCGCTCGATGGCCGCCTCGAAGTCGGCCAGGGTGACCGCCTCCGCGTTCCGCCGCGCGGCCAGGAGCGCGGCCTCGTTCATCACATTGGCCAGGTCCGCGCCGCTGAAGCCGGGTGTCATGCGGGCGGCCCGGCCGATGTCGAAGTCGTCGACCAGCTTGATGCCGCGGCTGTGGATGCGCAAGATCTGCTCGCGGCCGATCAGGTCCGGGTTGCCCACCGCGACCTGGCGGTCGAACCGGCCCGCGCGCATCAGCGCGGGGTCGAGCACCTCCGGCCGGTTGGTGGCCGCCATGATGATCACGGGCGCGCTCACACCGGTCTGGAACCCGTCGATCTCGGCCAGCAATTGGTTGAGGGTCTGCTCGCGCTCGTCGTTGCCGCCGAAGCGGACGGCGCCCGCGCGGCTTTGGCCGATGGCGTCGATCTCGTCGATGAAGATCACGGCCGGGGCCGCTTTGCGCGCCTGCTCGAACAGGTCTCGGACCCGCGCCGCGCCGACGCCCACGAACATCTCCACGAACTCCGAGCCGCTGGTCTCGAAGAAGGAAACCTCCGCCTCGCCGGCCGTGGCCTTGGCGAGCAGTGTCTTGCCGGTACCGGGCGGCCCGACCAGCAGCACACCTTTGGGAATCCGGCCACCGAGCCGGGCGAACTGCTCGGGCGATTTCAGGAACTGGATGATTTCTTGCAGCTCAGCGATGGCTTCGTCCGCGCCGCCCACATCCTTGAAAGTGACGCCGACCTCCGCGGCCTTCACCTCGGTAGCCTTGCTCCTGCCCACCCCGAAGATGCCGCCCAGGCCACCGGCGCCGGCCCCCATGCGCCGGTAGGCAAAGTACCAGAAGACGGCCAGCAGACCCAAGGGCAGTACCCACGAGAGCAGCAACGCGCCTGCCGGGCTGGGGGGCCGCTGAAAGCCGTACTTCACCCCGGCCGCCTGCAAGTCTTCCACCAGCTTCGGGTCACTCCCGGTGACGATCACGGTGTCAAATGGCATCTCCGCTGGACTACCGCTGGGGTCTGGATTTTTCATCTTGCCGACGATGTCATTGTCGCTGATGGTCACGCTGACGATCTGCCCGGCGGCCAGTTTTTGGCGGAAATCGCTGTACGACAACTCGGTCGCCTGGAT
The DNA here is from genome assembly GCA_001871755.1 of Anaerolineae bacterium CG2_30_64_16. Lineage (GTDB taxonomy): Bacteria > Chloroflexota > Anaerolineae > CG2-30-64-16 > CG2-30-64-16 > CG2-30-64-16. Next base: position 4,620 of record MNXL01000254.1, on the reverse strand, counting down.
CGCCATCGGCGTCAGGATGAATTCCTGGAACAGCCACAACATGATGATGCCGGCGATCAGGTAGCCGATGCTGAAGCGAATCTGGCGCTGCATCTGTTCGCGTCGCTTTTTGTCCTCGTCCGGGTCGGGTTTGGGGGGCGAGGGTTTCTTGTTGTTGTTCACCACGTGGTCCTCCGAGAACGGCAAACGAGACGCCCTGGCAAGGCTTCCGGTGGCTCGGTCAGGAGACCGGCCACAGCTAGCGCCCGTTCGTTGATCTGCTGTGAGTATACCCCCAACTCCGACCCAGGGCAAGATGTGGCTGCTTGACACACAAACGGGTCCCCGACACCCTCGAGGGCGCCGGGGACCCGGCAATCACTGCAACTTGAATGTGCCTGAACGGCCAGGTTAGCCCAGCAGGGACTTTGCCAGGCGCACAGCCGAGCTCGCGTCGGGGCTGAAGCCGTCCGCGCCGATCTGCTTCGCAAAGCCATCGGTCACCGGCGCGCCGCCGATCATGATCTTGACCTTGTCGCGCATGCCGGCCTCTTCCAGCGCCTTGATCGTGGCCGACATGGAGGGCATGGTGGTGGTCAGCAAGGCCGACATCCCGATCACTTGCGCCTGCCGTTCTTGTACGGCCTTGACAAAGGCCTGCGGCGCAACATCACTCCCCAGGTCGATGATCTCGAACCCGGCGCCTTCGAGCATCATGCTGACCAGGTTCTTGCCGATGTCGTGCAAATCGCCCTTGACCGTGCCCATGATGATCTTGCCGGCTGGCTCAGCGCCCGCTTCGGCCAGGTACGGCTTGAGCAGCGCCAGCCCGGACTGCATCGCGCGCGCCGAAACCAACATCTCGGGCACGAAGTATTCGTTTTCCTCGAACAGACGGCCCACTTCGCTCATGGCCGCGATCAGGCCGTTCTTCAAGATCACGTCGGCCGGCAGATTTGCCGCCAAAGCGGCCTTCACACCCGCCTGAGCGGAAGCCGCATCACCATCCAGCACTGCGTTGTAGATTGATTCCAGATGATCCACCCCACCCTCCTGTGAGAACTGTGCGCCAGTCAAACCTGGCCGACTGTCGAGATCCGGAACACACTGTTCCGCCAATTCATCGTCAAGGGCTAATCTAGCCCCGATTTCGCCTGGTGTCCATGACATTAATCAGGATCGGGGAAAGCAGCCCGGTGAATGTATGAAGTCTGACCCATTAGCCGGCTACGACGCGTCACACCCGCGAAAGCGGGCGTCCAGTTGTCACAGCCTGGTTCCCGCGTGCGCGGGAATGACGGATAACCGGAAATAGCTATCATGAACCTCTCGGCGGGTGCTCGGCCTTCCAGTCCTGCGCCTGCCGGCAGAGCAGCTCGAAATTCTCATAGAGATACGGATCGATCTCCTGCCGCATACCGGCCAACACCGGCCGGAGCTTGTCCCACAACAGGTTGAGCCCGCCGAACAGATCGAAGAAGAGGTCTTCGTTGAGCAGGTTGCGGTTGATCAGCACGCCGTACATCTCGTACATGCCGTAGACGTTGGTAAAGCGCCGCCACTCCACGCTGCCGGACGGGTATTTGCGCTTGAACTCCGCGTAGTCCACGGCGCCGAACTCGGTGAAAACCCACATGCGCGCCGCCTGCAGCTCGGACGCGTTGTGCATCTCCCACAGGCGCAACAGGATGTCTACGTCGCGTTGGGTTGGCTCGCTCATGGTGTCCCTCCTCGTCCGATTCTGTCCCATCCAATTGCAGTCAGTCCAGTTCTGGCTCGCCCGCGTCTGGACCGCCCGGCGCCGGGCTATTCTCGGTGGCGCGCGGATCCCAACGCTCCACCGCGTGACGCTGCACCACCAGCAGACCCGCTTCGAGCGTTTCCAGCCCCACCGCGCCGAGATCCCACCAGACGACCCGCCCCGTCACGGTCTGCCCTGTTGACAGGAACAGCGTGATCGATGCGTCGGCTTCGCGCCCGGCCACCAGCGCCCGGCTGAGCGCCTTGCGCGGCCAGTCGAGCCGCCAGCGCAACTCCTCGAACGGCACGTCGAAGAAATCGGCCAGGACCTGGATCGATTCGTCGTCCCCCACGGCCCGGTAGCGCTGTTCGATTTGGCGGTAGAGTCCCTTGGGCAGGTCCGTGGCTGCTTCGATATCCCACGGTGTGATGCCGCCGCGTCGGGCACGCAAGATCCGCAGGTAGTCGCCCAGGCTCATGCTGACGGCTCCTTCGGCGCGCCAGCGGCCGGGTCCCGGCGATAGTGGACCACCGCCAGCTTGTTCACGCTGATCTCGGTCCCGTCGGCCTGGCGCACTGTGATGTTGAAAGGCCCGAAGCCGATCACCTGGCCGTTCAGGTAGCTGCCGTCAAACAAGGTGAAATGCAGCCGATCACCTCCTTCTTGCGCCGCTGTCAGATAGCGGGCTTCGTGCTCGTCGACCGACTCGGGCAGGTGGGCGCGTCGGCGGGTGGCCGAATCGCTTTGGCCGATCTGTGGCTGCACGGTCTTGAGCAGTTCGCTCATGGCAACCCGATCCAACTCAGCGATCGGGCGGCCCAACTCGGCCTCCAGGTCTTCCTTGCTGCGGCCCAACCGCTTGAGCATGTTCTCAAGATGGACGATTTGACTGGGCCGGGCCGGCCCAGGAGGCTTGGGCTCCGCCCTGGGGCGGGGTGGCCGCGCCCGGGGCCTGGGATCTGCACTGGGAGGCCGTCCGGCAGCCGACCCTTCAGCGGGCACCCGGCCGGGGGCTTCCCGCCGCGGTTGACGCTCCAACGGGCCGCTGCCGGGCCGGGGGTCCGATTGCAGCGTGATGTCCGTCTCTTCGACGTACAGCGCTCGGGCCAGCCGGCCGAGGTGGCGAGGGTCGATGCTGCGCAGCCCCGACTCATATTCCATGATCAGCCCGATCGGCAACCCTGAACGATTGGCCAGGGCTGCTACGCTCAGCTTTTTTTTCTCGCGCAACGCCCAGAGGTTCTCTGCCACTACTTAGCCTCCTCGCTTATCTGCTCCAGTATCTTGCCGGTGACCTGTCCCTCCGGCAACGGCGGGAGTGCGTCCAGGCTTTCGAGCCCGAAGTACTGAAGAAACTGAAATGTCGTGCCGTACAGATAGGGTCGCCCGGCCTGCTCCAGCCTACCGACCGGTTCGACCAGCTCCCGCGCCATGAGCGTCCGTAGCACGCCGTCGCAATTGACCCCGCGTACCGCTTCGATCTCGGTGCGCGTCAGGGGCTGCCGATAGGCGACGACGGCCAGGGCTTCGAGCGCGGCGGTCGAGAGCTTGCTGCTCAGATCCAGCCCCAGGTACCGCTCGACGTATGGCGCTGCTGCGGGCGCGGTGATCAGTTGCACCCGATCACGCTTGCGTTGAACACGCAGGCCACGGCGGTTCGCGTCGTGGTTGACCGCCAACTCCTCAAGAGCGGCTTCCACGTCCGCTTCGTCGACCTCCAGCGCCTGAGCTAACTTGCTCAGCAACGCTGGCTGGGCCGAGACGAAGAGCAGGCTTTCCAGCAGCGCCGGCAGGTCGTTCTGGGCCAGGGGAGCTACCAGCGTGGCGGCAGCGGCAGGCGTGGTGGTCGCAGCAGGTGTGATCGGCGCTTCATTCGTCGGTGCGGGTGCGCCGGCCGCCTGGGGCTCCTGGGTCAGGACGGACTGCCCGGCAGGCTGCCCGGCGTCATGCCCGGCATCATACCCGGCGCCCTGCGCAGTATCCGGCGCGACGCTCATGCTTCGGCCGCATAGGGCGCGTGTTTGATGCGCACCTCCACCTTGCCCAGTTGCATGCCCATGCGGTCCTGGATGATTTCGCGCGTCACCGCGACAACCTCATCGGTCTTCATCGGGACATCGATCTCAGGACTGGTTTCAACGTCCAGCGTCACATCCACGGACTGCCCGTGCGCGGTCACCCGCGGGGTCACCGAGATGACATCGGCCAACTGATCCACGTGCCACGCCAGCCGGCGCGACACCGAATCGGTGGTGACGGTGGCCTGGCTGCCCGCGTCCGTGTGGACCTTGACGGCCTTGGGCCGGTGTGGGCGCAGCTCCCCCCACAGCAGGAGCCCAAAGAGGAGCAATGCGATGACTACCAACGCGATCCGACCGACCACATAGATCACGTAGTAGGTTTTCTCCAGGGTACTGAGAAGCCCGGTCGCGTTTTCCAGGCCGCGGCCGGCGATGGTGAGTGTTTCGGTGGGGAATACTGCCAGCGCCAGCGCCAGCGCCAGGAGCACGAGCAGCAATAAGACGGTAAGAATGCGGTTGAAGACGTTCATGCGGGCCTCCACGGACGGGTGTGATCAGCCGGACTTGATTCTTGACCGATTATACACCATTCAGGGCCGGGCGTCTAGCGAGCGGTAAGATCCTTCGATTTGTACCGCAAAAGTGTCGGTGACCTGTCGAGTCATGGTTATGCTGAGTTGTCTACCCTGGGACTGCAACCTTGGCAAGCTATACTCGACACGGTCACAAAGTGCGCTTTTTGGCGTCTGTCATTCCTTCGACGGGCTCAGGACACCGTCTGAGCGGGTTTGCCCCTGACTTCTCGCGACGGCGAGCATCCAGCGAAGAATCCGGTGTCGCAACGAGACCCCTTCGTTGCACTCAGGGCAGGCTCTTCGC
>MNXL01000368.1 GCA_001871755.1 Anaerolineae bacterium CG2_30_64_16 | reverse complement strand
GCTCTGTCCAGCGTGCGGCTACCTGCACCCCATCGCCAGCAGCGATCCTGGGCCGAACACCTGTGAGCATTGCGGGGTGCAGCTCGCGTTCGCCGTGTCCAACCTTTTCCGTATGCAGAACGTCGTGACCAAGCGCCGCGACCGCATCAACAGCGACGAGGAAGAGCGGGTGCGTATGGGCTACGATCTCCGCACCGGCGTACGCTTTGCTGAGCGGAATGATCGTCTTGGATATCGCACCGCCCTCGTTGGTCATTCTGAGCGCGGCGAAGAATCTCCCCTACTCCGCCTGACCTACGGCGATGCGGCGACGCTATGGCGCATCAACATGGGCTGGAAACGCCGCCGCGCCGACAGCCTGCCCGGCTTCGTGCTGGACGTGGAGCGCGGTTATTGGCAGAAGCAGGCCCAGGAAGAAGAGGAAGAGCTGGAGGATCCGCTGGGGCCGCGCACCGCTCGAGTGATCCCGTTTGTGGAGGATCGGCGCAACTGCCTGCTGATCGAGCCGGCAGGCGGCCACGTAGGATCGCCCCTACCGGCGAACCTGATGGCCTCGCTCCAGCCGGCGCTGAAGAACGCCATCCAGGTGCGGTATCAGCTTGAGGACAGTGAGCTTGCGGCCGAGCCGCTGCCCGACGGGGAAAACCGGCGGCAAATCCTGCTCTATGAGGCGGCCGAGGGCGGCGCAGGTGTGCTGCGCCAACTCGTGGACGATCCCGCCGCGCTGGCGCAGGTGGCGCGCGAGGCGTTGGCCCTGTGCCACTTCGACCCGGACACCGGCGAGGACCGCCGCCGCGCGCCCGGCGCCAGCGAGGACTGCGAGGCGGCCTGCTACGACTGCCTGATGAGCTACAGCAACCAGCCCGATCACAAGCTGATGGACCGGCATCTGCTGCGCGACCTGCTGCTGGCGCTGACCACCGCGACCGTTCAAGCCAGCCCAATGGAATTCGACCGGGCCGAACACCTTCGCCGGCTGAAAGCGCTGTGCGATAGCGATTTGGAACGAGAATGGCTGGATCTCCTGGAGGCGCGCAACCTGCGGCTGCCGGATGAGGCACAGACCTTGATATCGGAATGCGGCACGCGGCCGGATTTTCTGTATCGTGAGCAAATGGTTGCGGTGTACGTGGATGGGCCGTATCACCTCTACCCAGAACGCGCACGGCGTGACAACCAGCAAGTTGAGTGCCTGGCAGACCGGGGGTACTCCGTCATCAGGTTCAGCGCAACAGAAGACTGGGAATCCCGAACCGCGTTACTTCTGTAACCAGGCTGCGACTTCGGCCAGCACCTGGCTGAGGCTTGGCTGATCGGCTGGCGCGAGCCGATCCTGGAGGCCGATGTGCTTGTGATGAGGAAAAGTGATGATCTCAGGGTGATGTGGGGCGTTATCGTATCGAAAAACCCGTCGCCCCTCACGTAGGTAGGTATAGGCGTAACTGATTCGAACCGGGTAGCCGAGTTCTGTTGAAACGACCTCGTAAATGTCGAGAAAAGAGCTATCCCAGAAGTGAACCCGCCCTCGGAAGATGCCGTTGTAATCGTCCGAGGCCAGGCAGGTAAGATGCTCGTCGAGATGGCTGACCAGGGGATTCTGACCGAGGCTCCGCTCCACCGAGCCAAAGTAGTCATCAACGTTCATGCCGCAGCCAACTCGCTCTGCATGAACTGGCGGACCGGCAGCGAAGTCAAGTACAGATGATACAGGCCAGCCCACATCATCAGATCGTCATCATCGCCCAGCTCGCCATCGCGGTAGCGGCGATAGAACTGGATGGTCGAATAGCCATACTTCTGCTCGTAGGCGCGCAGACGCTCGCTCAGTTCATCAAAGGTCACATGCTGAGATTTCAACATCGTTCCGCTCCTTTCGCTAAAGTCAGCCTGATTATAGCCGATCTTGGCCCCTTCGGCAAGACACATAAGGCGGGCGGCCGATGATCCACGTCCCCGGTTCCCTCGTTCAGGCCCGCGGTCGCGAGTGGGTCGTCCTCCCTGAATCGACGGACGACCTGCTCGTGCTGCGGCCGCTGGGCGGCGCCGATCGGGAGGTCGCCGGCATCTCCCTGCCGCTGGAAGGAGCGGACGTGCGGCCGGCGGCGTTCGATCTGCCCGATCCGGCCCACCCTGGCGACTATCGCTCCTGCCGGCTGCTGCGCGACGCGGTGCGGCTGGGGTTCCGTTCCAGCGCGGGGCCGTTCCGCTCCTTCGGACGCATTGCGGTCGAGCCGCGGCCCTACCAGCTTGTGCCGCTGCTGATGGCGCTCAAGCTAGACCCGGTGCGCCTGCTGATCGCCGACGATGTGGGCATCGGCAAGACGATCGAGGCGGCGCTGGTGGCGCGAGAACTGCTGGATCGCGGTGAGGTGCGCCGGCTGGCCGTGCTCTGCCCGCCGCACCTGGCCGAGCAGTGGCAGGCGGAGCTGGCGGAGAAGTTCCACATCGAGGCCGAGCTGGTGTTGCCGGGCACGGTGAGCCGGCTGGAACGGGGCACTGCGGCGGGGCAGTCGCTCTTCGACATCTATCCCTTTGTAGTAGTTTCGACCGAATACATCAAATCCAGCCGGCGCCGTGACGAGTTCGCCCGCGCCTGCCCCGAGCTGGTGATCGTGGACGAGGCGCATACCTGCGCGTTCTCGGCCGAGAACCGCGGCGGACGGCACCTGCGCCACGAGCTGATCAAGCGCCTGGCTGCCGACCCATCGCGCCACCTGCTCCTGGTGACCGCCACTCCGCACAGCGGTGACGAGGGCGCGTTCCGTTCATTGCTGGGGCTGCTGCGCCGCGACTTCGCCGAGCTGCCTGCCGACCTCACCGGCCCAGCCATGGAGTCGTCCCGCCGTGATGTGGCGTTGCACATGGTACAGCGCCGCCGCGCCGACATACGCGAGTACCTGGGCGCCGGCACGGTCTTCCCGGGGCGTGAGGAAGCCGAGGCCACCTACTCGCTGACCGACGAATATCGCAAGCTGTTCGAGGCGGTGCTGGCCTACGCGCGCGAGCGCGTACAGGACGAAACCGGGACCCTGCATCAGCAGCGTATCCGGTGGTGGTCGGCCCTGGCCCTATTGCGGAGCCTGGCCAGCAGCCCGGCCGCGGCCACCGCAACCCTGCGCACCCGCTCGATCACCCTGGAAGCGGCCGATGCGGGCCAAGCCGACGCGCTGGGCGAGCAGTCGGTGTTGGATCTCGATGACGTCGAAAATGGGGATACCCTCGATGTGGCGCCCGGCGGCCTGGACGATGCCTCAGCCACGGCTGAGGTAGAGGCCGAGGTTGGGGCTGAGACCGACTCGCCTGCATCTGCACCCCGCAAGCGCCTGTTGGCCCTCGCCCGCCGCGCCGAGGCGTTGCGCGGCCCCAAGACCGACGCCAAGTTAGCGCGGGCGATCGAGCTGGTCAAGAAGCTCCTCGATGACGGCTACAACCCGATCCTGTTCTGCCGCTTCATTCCGACGGCTGAGTACGTCGCCGATGAGCTCCGCGCAGCGTTGCCCAAAGATGTCGAGGTCGCTGCGGTGACCGGCGCCCTACCGCCCGCAGAGCGCGAGATTCGTATCGCAGGCCTGGGCGAGCAGCCGAAGCGGGTGCTGGTCGCCACCGACTGCCTCAGCGAAGGGATCAACCTGCAGGAGCAGTTCGACGCGGTCGTCCACTACGACCTCTCGTGGAACCCGACCCGCCACGAGCAGCGGGAAGGCCGTGTGGATCGCTACGGCCAGCCAAGCGCCACGGTGCGGGCCGTGACCTACTACGGTGTGGACAACCAGATCGACGGCCTGGTGCTGGATGTGCTGCTGCGAAAGCACAAGACCATCCGCAGCTCGTTGGGCATCTCCGTCCCGCTGCCGGCCAACACGGGTGATGTGGTGCAAGCCCTTATGAACGGCCTGCTGTTGCGGAGCCAGCCCGAGCTGCCGCGCGGCGGCCAGATGGCATTGTTCGACTGGACGGAGGAGATCGCGAAGGGCCTGCACGCCGAGTGGGATAACGTGACCGCGCGCGAGCGGCAGTCGCGTACCCTCTTCGCGCAGCGGACGATCAAGCCGGAGAATGTGGCGCAGGAATGGCACGCGGCGCAGGCCGCGGTGGGCGGCGGGGTGGATGTGGCCCGCTTCGTTGAGGACGTGACGGTCGGCCACGGCGGCATGGTCCTGCACAAGCTGCGGCACGTCGAGTTGGTCTTACCGGAAGTGAGGGCGCTGCGCGAGGCGGCCGGCGACAGGGATCGCGTGCGAGCATGTTTTGAGCTGCCCGCGCCCAACGGCGTGACCTATCTCACCCGCACTCACCCGGTCATCGAAGGCCTGGCATCCTACGTGATGCAGGCGGCGTTGGATCCGCTCCTGGGCGGCGTCGCCCGGCGCTGCGACGCCATTCGGACGCAGGCGGTGAAGATCCGCACCACGCTGCTCCTGGTCCGGTTGCGTTATCATATCGTCGAGACCCGACAGGTTTCCGGAAACCTGTCGGGTCTGACGACCGAGATGCTGGCTGAAGACTGCCAGGTGCTCGGCTTCACCGGCGCGCCCGCCGCGGCCCAGTGGCTGGCCAAGGACGAGGTCGAGGCGCTGCTGGCTGCCGAACCGTCCGGCAACCTGGTAGCGCAACAGGCGACCGACTTCATCCAGCGCGTAGTAGATGGTATGGAGCATCTGCAGCCAGCACTGGTCGTTGCGGCCGAGGCGCGCGGGCAAGAGTTGCTGGATGCTCACCGACGGGTGCGCGCAGCGGGACGAATAAAGGGTGTGAAGCACGAAGTGCGCGCCCACCTGCCCCCAGATGTGCTGGGGGTGTACGTATTGTTGCCGCTCGCTTTGTAGCGCCCAAATGGTGAGGTCGGCATGAGTAAGGATGATCCAAGCCCACGAGAGCGAATTCATGCGCTACTACTTCGTTGACGAGGCCGGTGACGGCAACCTGTTTGACGCCAAAGGTCATTCCATCGTGGGCGCCGAAGGTTGCTCGCGATATTTCATCCTGGGTATGCTCGATGTCATCAACCCTGACCGGCTCCAGCACGAGATGGATGATCTGCGCGCCTCCTTGCTGCAAGATCCATACTTCCGCGGCGTGCCGTCCATGCAGCCGGAAGCACGCAAGACCGCCGTCGCCTTTCATGCCAAGGATGATGTGGCGGAGGTGCGTCGCGAGGTCTTTGCCCTGCTGCGCCGTCACGAACTGCGCTTTTTCGCGGTGGTGCGCCACAAGGTAAAGGTTGTCGAGTATGTGCGGCAGCGCAACCAGGCGGAACCGGGCTACCGCTACCAGCCAAACGAGTTATACGACTATATGGTTCGCCGGCTGTTCAAAAACCTGCTGCATAAGGACGACGGTTACGAGGTGTGCTTCTCGCGCCGCGGGCGCGGTGACCGCACTGAGGCGCTAAAAAGCGCCTTGGAACGTGCGCGCGAGCAGTTCTTCCAGACCTGGGGGATTCGCGGCAACGCGCCGATTACTGTGCTGCCACGAAGCCCCGCGGAGCACGCCGGGCTGCAAGCGGTTGACTACTTCCTCTGGACCTTGCAGCGCTTTTACGAGCGCCAGGAAGATCGCTATGTGGAACTGCTCTGGCCGGCGTTTCATCTCGTCCACGATCTGGATGATACGCAGCGGGCATATTACGGGGTGTACTACACACAAAAAAAGCCGCTATTGCTAGCGGCTGTCTTTGGCGTTCCGGGGATATAGGGCCGTCTCGCCTGGGCGAGACTTCCACACGGCATGGAGCCGAATTTCATCCCCAGACAGTTGAAATTATACCATGTCATACAGTGTTAGTCAATAGCTTTTTGAAAACTCGATGCAAACCCAAACCCGCACCCACTTCACCACCGTCAAAACCGAAGGCGGCATCCTGCCGGCGGACCTGCTCCAACGCGTCGCTGAGGGCCGCGGGCTGGATGGGCTGACGCCGGAGGCTTACCACCTGTTCGCAGGCGAGCGGCTCAACGAGGCGATCAACCGCTCGTGGAACCGCTGCCTGGGCGCGTGGCGGAGCTTTGCGGCGCAGCGGGAGGCGTTGCCGGCGAGCGATCGCGGCACGACATTGACGCGCGAGCGCTGGCTGCTGATCCTGTTCCAGGAATTGGGCTACGGCCGCTTGCAGTACGCCGGCGGCGGCCTGCCGCTGGACCCGGCCGACGCAGGCGCGCTCACCTACCCCATCAGCCACCGGTGGGAGGCCGTGCCGATCCACCTGGTCTCCTTCCGCGACGACCTGGACCGCCGCGGGGCCGAGCGGCGAAGCCCGCACAGCTTGGTGCAGGAATACCTGAACCGGGCCGAGGGTGCGCTGTGGGGCTTTTTGAGCAATGGGTTGCGGCTGCGGATCTTGCGGGATAACGCCAGCCTGACGCGCGCGGCCTACGCCGAGTTCGACCTGGAAGCCATGATGGCCGGCGAACTATACGCCGACTTCAGCCTGCTGTGGCTGGTCTGCCACCAGAGTCGAGTTGAAGGATCGGCCAAAACCTGCTGGCTGGAGCGCTGGTCGCAGGCCGCGGCCGAACAGGGGGTGCGTGCGCTGGATGCGCTGCGGGACGGCGTGCAGGAGGCCATCGAGGCGCTGGGGCGCGGCTTCCTGGCCCACCCGGCCAACGCGGCGCTGCGAAAGGCGCTG
>MNXL01000400.1:892-7506 GCA_001871755.1 Anaerolineae bacterium CG2_30_64_16 | reverse complement strand
CGCCGGCGCGCTGCGCGATAGCGGCCGCGCGGTGTTGATTGGCGAGAAGACGTTCGGGAAGGGCTCGGTGCAAGAGGTGCACACCCTCCCCGATGGCTCCTCCCTACACGTGACGGTCGCCCGCTGGCTCACCCCTGCCCGGCGCCAGATCGACGAAGCCGGTTTGGAGCCCGATATCGTAGTAAACATCAGCGCCGAGGACCGGAATGCCGGTCGGGATCCTCAATTGGCGCGTGCGCAAGCGTGGCTGAACGGGGATCGTTGAGGCCGCCCTACCGATGCTGGGCCATGCCTGGAATTACATTTATGTAAAGTGGTGGTGAAACATGCGAGAAAATACACTTCCTGCATTGGTCAAGGCATTTGTGATCATCGTGGCTGCATCGATCCTCGCGCTGGCCGCGTTCGGGATCGGGCTAAGCGTGGGTGCGCATTCCTGCGCGACATTGGCCGCAGACGCCCCCCCTACCCTGACGCCGTCAAGCCAGACGCGCGTGCTCCCGACAGCCGTGCCTGGTCAGCCTGCCACAGCCTCGCCGCCCGGCAATGTTGGCGAAGATACCCTGGATATCGCTCTGTTCCAAGAGGCACTGGACCTGCTCAAGGAGCAGTTTTACGGCGATCTGCCCCAAGGCAAGGAGCTGATGTACGCGGTGCTCAGGGGTTTCGTCAACCAGTTGGGGGATCCTCACACCGCCTTCGTTGACCCCCAACATGCCGCGCTGTTCAGTGCGGATCTAGAAGGCCATTTCGAGGGGATCGGGGCGCGGGTGGATTTGGCAGAGGGAGGCGGCGTTCGGCTGACCTATCTTTTCCCACAACAGCCGGCCGAAAAGGCGGGTTTGCAGGTCGACGATGTAATCGTTGCGGTTGATGACCAGGATGTCACGGGCCTGAGCCTGCTGGAGGCCATCGGCTTGATCCGCGGCCCAGAAGGCAGCACCGTCGTCCTGACGATCCATCGCGACGGGCAGCCGGCCTTCGACGTCAGCGTGGTGCGAGCGCGTATCGAGATCCCGGTGGTGGACTCAAAAAGCCTGGCCGACGGCACGGTCGCCTACATCGCGTTGAGCGAATTCAGCAATGTGGCGCCCGCGCGCCTGGCAGGGGCGTTGCGGACTGCATTGGCCACCAATCCGGTCGGGCTCATCCTGGACCTGCGCGGCAATCCTGGAGGGCTGCTGGACGCATCGGTCCAGATTGGCAGCTACTTTGTACCGGAGGGCAACATCCTGTTGGAACGCTTCAAGGACGGCCGGGAGCGGGCGTACCCTCGCCAGGGTGGCTACCGGTTGGGCAACACGCCGTTGGTCGTCCTGGTGGACGGGGGCAGCGCCAGCGCCGCTGAGATCGTGGCAGGCGCAATTCAGGATGCCGGTACCGGCATCCTGATCGGTGAGAAGACCTACGGCAAGGGCTCGGTGCAGTTGTCCAACACCCTCAGCGACGGGTCGCAGCTACGGGTGACCATCGCGCATTGGTTCACGCCGCAAGGGCGCGGCATCCACGAGGCCGGGCTGGAACCGGACATCGTGGCGCCGTTTACAAAGGAGGACGCGGCCGCAGGGCGCGACCCACAATTGGACCGGGCCGTCGAGCATCTGCTCGGCAAGCAGGCTGGAGGAGCACTTGGCGAGACAAAGTGAAGGCGAGGTCAAGCAGGTTGCTACCAATCGCAAGGCCCTGCACGACTACGAGGTTGTAGACACGTTCGAGGCGGGGATCGCGCTCACGGGCACCGAGATCAAGTCGGTGCGGGCCGCGCGCGTCAATCTGCGCGACGGATTCGTGCAGATCAGGCAGGGCGAGGCGTGGTTGCTGAACGTCCACATCTCGCCGTATGACTTCGGCAACCGGGAGAACCACGAACCGCGACGGGAGCGCAAGCTCTTGCTGCATCGCCGGGAGATTCGGAAGCTGCAGAGCAAAGTATCCGAGCGGGGCTGGACCATCGTACCCCTGCGCATGTATCTGAAGGACGGCCGCGCCAAGATCGAGATCGCGTTGGTGCGAGGCAAGCGGCTCTACGACAAGCGCGACGCGGTCGCCGAACGCGACATGAATCGAGAGCTGCAGCGGGCTGTCAAGGATTGGGCGCAGGACCGCTAACACGAGACAATGATTTCAAAGGAGAAACCATGTCTACCCAACCCAGCAGAATAGCAAACGCGTCATACCAGGCATTTCCGCCCATCCAGGTCACCACGATCGAGGCGCATATCCTGGATCAGCAGCGTTCACATCCCGAGGCCACGGGGGTGCTGACTAGCCTGCTCTACGATATCGCCCTTTCCGCCAAGATCATCGCGCACGCGACGACGCGTGCCGGTCTGATCGACGTGCTCGGCAAGACAGGCCTGGAGAACGTCCAGGGAGAACAGGTGGCGCGGCTGGATGTGTTGGCGAACGAGACCCTCATCCGGGTCAACTCTCCCACCGGCCGCCTCGCGGGCATGGCTTCGGAGGAGAATGCCGACATCATCCCCATCCCGGAGGGATACCGGACCGGCCCGTACGTGCTCCTGTTCGATCCGCTGGATGGCTCCTCCAACACCGACTACACCATCAGCATCGGCACGATCTTCGGGATCTATCGGCGGATCAGTAAGACCGGCCCCGGCCAGATCGAGGATTTTCTGCAGCCAGGCCGCAGCCTGGTGGCCGCGGGCTACGTGATCTACGGCAACAGCACGGTGTTCGTCTATAGCACAGGCCAGGGCGTGCACGGTTTCACACTGGACCCCGGTGTGGGGGAGTTCCTGCTTTCCCATCCCAACATCCGCATCCCAGATCCCGCCCGTTTCTACAGCGTGAACCAGGGTTACGAGCGCTATTGGAGTTCCGGGGTGCGCCAGTTCACCGACTATGTCCAGGGCAAGACGGGCGAATTCAACGGCGGTCTTTCCATGCGGTACGTCGGATCGCTGGTGGCAGACTTTCACCGCAACCTGCTCGCTGGCGGCATCTTCTACTATCCGGCCGACAGCAAAGACCCCGACAAGCCTCACGGCAAGCTGCGGCTGCTTTACGAGTGTGCGCCGATGGCGTATATTGCGGGACAGGCCGGCGGGTACGCGTCCGATGGCAAGGGGCCGATTCTGGACATCGTGCCGACCAGCCTGCATCAGCGCACCCCGTTCTTTGTGGGCAACCGCTGTCTGGTGGAAACGGCCGAGGCCTACATCAAGCGCTACGGATGAGCGCGGTTTGTCAAAAGCGGCTGGATGTGGTATAGTGCGGCTGCTCTGGGGATGACTGGTTTCGACGGGGCAAATAGGGCGTAAGCTGCAAGCCGAGGTGCTCCACCCTCGTAAATCCGGGGCAAAAACATAACTGCCAACACAGGCAAAGCGTTCACCTTCCCCTTCGCCCGCACCAACGCCATGGCGTTGGCCGCGTAACGAGGTAGGATAGGGAACAAACTGGTCGCCGCAGGGTGACCACGGTGCCCTCGATGGGGCCAGGCGGCATCGAGGCGCATTGTCAGAAACCGTAAGGTGCGGCCCGTCGATGCCGATAAGCGGGTCTAAGGCTCTCGGCTAGTCGAACTAGTGGACGGTGGTCACTGCCGAACCGTTCGGCGAAACCTGAATCAGCGGCTAAGCTTGTAGATGCGTACGTTCGTTTGTTTCGGACCCGGGTTCGACTCCCGGCATCTCCACTCTCACAGAAACCCGGTTTCGCAAAGAGGCCGGGTTTCTGCTTTGTAGAGTTGTTTTCGGCAGGGTTTTGCTGCCATCAGGGTTTCGTTGCCAGTTGCATCTCGCTGACTCATGTGCTATGATGCCGCCCGTAAGGCCCCCACACGGGGCCGCCCGCACGGGGCCGCCCACACGGATGGGCTGCCTGGATCGGCTTGAGCGGTCCGCGGCGGGTGCGATGTCTTCCTGACCGGAGGTGGAATCATGGATTTGGGACTGAGGGACAAGGTTGCCGCGGTTGCCGCCGCCAGCCAGGGCCTGGGGCTGGCCGTGGCGAAAACCCTGGCGGCCGAGGGCGCTCGAGTGGCGATCTGCGGCCGCCATTCAGAGCCACTATTGGTCGCGGCCGAGGCGATCCGTGCTGAGACTGGCAGTGCGGCCCTGCCGGTCGTCGCCGACCTTACCGCGGCGGACGATGTCCGCAACTTCGTTGAACAGACGGCCGCGCACTATGGCCGGCTGGACATCCTCGTGACGAACGCAGGCGGCCCCCCACCCGGTGACTTCCTGGATCTGGACGAGGCTGCCTGGCGCCGCGGCGTGGATCTGACGCTGATGAGCGTCGTGAACTTGTGCTACGCGGCCGTGCCCCACATGCAGGCGGCGGGTGGTGGTCGGATCGTGGCAATCGCCTCCATGTCGGTGAAGCAGCCGCTCCGCAATCTTATGTTGAGTAATTCCATTCGGATGGCTGTGGTCGGCCTGATCAAGAGCCTTTCCATCGAGCTGGCGCCCTACAACATCCTGGCCAACGCGGTACTGCCAGGCTGGACCCGCACCGACCGGGTTGAGCAGCTTCTGACCGCCCAGGCGGCCAAGCGGGGCATCTCGGTCGATGCGGTGGAGGCCGAGATCGTCTCGGGCATCCCGCTTCGACGAATGGCGCGCCCCGAGGAGCTTGCCGCTGTGGTGGCTTTTCTGGCCTCCGAGCGCGCCAGCTTCGTGACGGGGACGGCGATCCAGATCGACGGCGGCGCGGTCCAATCCCCCTTCTGACAGCAGAATCCACCCATCAGTGACGGAAAGAGCGCACAAGTGACAGTCTCCCAGGATCTTTCTACCTCCGCCAGGACCAACCTGGACTACAGCCACGAGTTACGGGTTGCCATTGATCTGGCGCGCCAGGCCGGCGCAATCGTCAGGGCCTTCTACGACGTGCCACCCACGGTGAAGTGGAAGGACGCAGCGCTGACACTGTCTCATGGCAATGAAATGGAGCCGGTGACTGAGGCCGACCGAGCCGTGAACGCGTACCTGGTCAAGCAGCTCACCCAGGCTTTTCCCGATGATGGCGTGCTGGCCGAAGAATCCAAAGATGACCTGGGGCGGCTCGCAAAACGGCGAGTCTGGATCGTCGATCCGCTGGATGGCACTGCGGAGTTCATCGCACACAATGGCGAGTTCTGCATCATGGTGGGACTGGCGGTCGACGGTGAGCCGGTGGTCGGCGTGGTTTACCAGCCGATCGATGATGTGCTGTACGCGGCGGCGCGCGGCGGCGGCGCATTTGTGGAGGAGTTCGGAGAGCGACGCCCGTTGCGCGTCTCTCGAGAGACTACTCTGGAGCGACTTCGCCTGGTGGTCAGCCGCTCGCACCGCGCCCAACTCGTGGATACAATCATCGCCCGAATGGGCTTGCAGCGGGAGCGCAGCATTGGCAGTGTGGGCCTCAAGATTGGGTTGATCGCCCGCGGCCACGCCGATTTCTACGTCCACCCGAATCCGGGGACGAAAGAGTGGGACACCTGCGCGCCGGAAGTGATCGTGCGCGAGGCCGGCGGGATCATGACCGACTGTTGGAATCGGCCGTTGCGCTATAACCAACGCGACGTGACGCGGCGATTCGGCGTTCTCACCAGCAACGCCGCCCAGCATCAGGCTCTATCTGACATCGTGGCTGAGGTGTTGGATGATGCCGGGGTAGAGCCGGAATTTGGCTTCTGAGCTGGAAGGTTTGCGCGTTCAGATCTCCGTCACTGAGGGGACATGTCGTTTTCTATCGTCGGCCCGCACTGGCGCAAGCCAACTCCGGTGGCGAGTGATCGGCTGGCCGTGCACGACTTGACCCCGGACCAGTTGCAGCCGATTTCGTTGCAGGCGGTCAATGGGTGGGATGTGCGCTGGCAGCTCATGCTCTTCCGAGTGTTACTTCCGGTCAACACGCTGATGCGATTTGGGGTCGATCCGATCACCCTCACCGACGCTCAGGGGCGGCCGGCGCTGCGGGCGATCCCCGGTGAAGGCGCCAACAGCATCCGGCTGGAGCTGTACCATGCCGCGGACGCAGTCGACGCGCTGGTGGAAATGGAGCTGGCCGACACGCCCTTCAACCAACTTGAGGTGCTGTGGGTGGCAATTCAAGATCCCCAGTCGCCCCGCTTTGACATCGATGTGACGCCGGATGGCACCCCCACCTTGCGGGGCATATTGCGGCGCAATCTGGCGGCAGAGGAGGCGGCCCTGCGCGCGGGGCTGGCGCCGGGCCAGGTGCGTCGAGGCCTGGGTACCTTGGACCGGATGGCGGCGCACCTCGAGTCCTTCATGGCGTGCCTCAACCAGCGTCAGTACTTCGTGCAGCCCCTCTACTATCACACGGCCGTGCTGTTCGAGCGCCTGGGGTTCAGCTACATCTACGGTCAGGCCCGGATGGAAGAGATTGGCCGCGGTTTCGCGCCGGGTGGCGAGTTGCGCGCCAGACTGGACGGCGCCACTCCGTTTCGCGCGCCCGCCCTGGCCGACACCGTGCGTGGCCGGGCCTGGGCGATCCATGATGGCGTGATGGGCCGGGATTGGGATCGCGTACGGATGGTCAAGCGGCTGGGCCTGCATGCTGGGGTCGATACTTGCCCTAATGTGCCGTGGTGATGCGGGGTTGGTGTCTCCGAAGGATTTGAAGGAGCTGTGGCCGGTCTC
>MNXL01000400.1:0-884 GCA_001871755.1 Anaerolineae bacterium CG2_30_64_16 | reverse complement strand
CACGGTGGCCCGGTCAGGAGACCGGCCACAGCAAGGCTGCGTGGTGACCATCGAAAGGAAAGCACCCATGGAAAAGGTACGGATCGGCGTCATTGGCGGCAGTGGTGTCTACGACATGGCTCAGCTCACCGACGTGCGCGAGGTGCGTCTCGACACGCCGTTTGGCGCGCCGTCGGACGCGTATGTCGTCGGAAAGATCGGTGGCCAGCCGGTGGCCTTCTTGCCGCGGCACGGCCGGGGACATCGCATCAGCCCCACCCAGCTCAACAGCCGGGCAAACATTTACGGCTTCAAGATGTTGGGCGTGGAATACCTGATTTCGATCAGCGCTTGCGGCAGCTTGCAGCCTCGGTACAAGCCAGGCGATATCGTGGTGCCCGACCAGGTCTTTGACCGCACGCGGCTCCGGCCGCTCAGTTTCTTCGATGACCCCAGCGTGGGCACCAGCGGACTGGTCGTCCACGTGTCGGTGGCCGAGCCATTCTGCGCCTATCTCAATCGTGTGTGCGTCGATGCGGTCGCCGCGACGGGCCACACGGTGCATCACGGTGGTACCTTTGTCACAATCGAAGGGCCGCGGTTCAGCACCAAGGCCGAAAGCCTGGTCTTCCAGCAGTTAGGGTTTGCGATTGTTGGCATGACCGCGGCGCCTGAGGTGTTCCTGGCCCGCGAGGCTGGGATCAGCTACGCCACCATGGCGCACGTCACTGATTACGATGTCTGGCACGAGACCGAGGCCGCGGTGACGGTCGAGATGGTGATCCAGCAACTGCTGAAGAACGCGGAGGTCGCCAAGGCCTCGGTGGTCAACGCGGTGCGGGCGTTACGAGACGCCCCCCCCTCCCCCTACGCCGCCGCGCTCAAGGACGCCATCATCACCCAAC
>MNXL01000094.1 GCA_001871755.1 Anaerolineae bacterium CG2_30_64_16 | reverse complement strand
GAGCCACCGTGGCTCGGTCAGGAGACCGGCCACAGCCACTCCGAATTATTGAGAGACTTTCATAAGCGTTCAGCGTTCCAATATTCTTTTTGCAGGGAGATCCGATTTTCATGAAACTGAGCGTCGTGCTTTCCACCCACGCGGCCAAATTCGAGGCCGCGACCTTCAAGGGCGATCTCGCGGCCAACGTCGCCAGGATCGCCGGCTGGGGCTACGATGGCGTCGAGCTGGCGATCCGCGATCCCAAGCTGGTGAGCGGGGATGAGCTGGCAGCGGTGCTTGATGCCCACGGGCTGACGCTGCCGGCCATCGGCACCGGGCAGGCCTGGGGCGAGGAGCGGCTGTCATTCACGTCAGCGGACCCGACCATCCGGCGGGCGGCGATCGAGCGGATCAAGAGCCACATCCCGCTGGCCGCGCGCTTCAACGCGCCGGTGATCCTGGGTCTGATCCGCGGCATCACGCCGGCAGGGCAGGGTCACGAGACGTCGATGGCCTATCTGGTCGAGGCGCTGCGGGAATGCGCGGCGACGGCCGCGGCGGCCGGGGTGCGCTACGCCCTGGAGCCTCTCAACCGCTACGAGACCGACCTGATCCACACCGTCGCGGACGGGCTGGACCTGATCGAGCGGGTGGGGGCCAGTAATTTCGGCTTACTGCTGGATACCTTCCACATGAACATCGAGGAGCCGTCCATCGAGGCGAGCATCCGGCTGGCCGGCGACCGCATCTTCCACTTCCACGTGGCCGACTCCAACCGTTGGTATCCCGGCGCCGGGCACGTCGATTTCCGGTCTGCCCTGGAGACGCTGTACGCCACCGGCTACACCGGCTTTGTGTCGGGCGAGTTCCTGCCGAAACCGGACGCGGCCACCGCCGCGCAAAAGGCCATCGCCTACTTGCGCCCACTCGACATAAGATGAATGTCGAGTGGGTGGATTCTTAGGGCTAAGGACTAAATAACTTACTCACTTGCTCCGGCAAATGAAGGGCGGACTTGCGCAAGTTATTTAATTCTCAGTCCTTAGCTCACCGGTCCGCTGAGCGCCTGCTGGCCGCCGAGGCAGAGGATCCAGACCGACACAGCCAGCCAGTGGATGATCGTGGCCGGCCAGACAGACCGCGACGTGAGGTAGGTGGCCGTGCATGCGGTCCCCAGCAGGCCGGCGAGGACCAGGAAGACGGGGTTGGCGAAGAGGGGCAGGGCGGCCGGTCGGAACAGCCAGCCGTTGATCGGGTGCCAGGCGACGAATGTGGCCAGGCTCACCCCGGCCCAGAGAACGATCTGCCTTCGCGATGCGGCCGGTCCCGGCATGGGGAGCAGCAGGACGCGGAAGAAGAGCTCTTCCAGCAGCGCCGGCTTGAACAGCAGGGCCGCGGCGATCCCCGCTTTGTGCCACCAGGGCGCGATCACGGGATCGCCCTCAATAGTCCGGGGCAGCTCCAGGCGGATCCGTGATCCGCCGCTCGCCCGCCGAGTCACGGACTCGGCTTGAGCAGATTTGGCCCCGCCTTTTTGAGAGGATACAAACGTAAAACGCAGTACGCAGTACGCAGTATCATGTCGCAAACTGGTAGCTTGCGTACTAGGCAGGCCGCCGCCTTTGCGGTATAATGACGCCCATCTATTTCGCCGTACGGGGGAACGATGTCGTCCCGAATGTTGTGGGCTTTGTGCGTGCCACTGGCCCTGGTTGCCTGGGTGGGGATCGTGTATTTCACGGGGGCTGTGCCGCCGAACCCGTTCACACAGGCTGTATTTCTGCCCTTGTTGTGGCTCGCGGTCATGATGACGACCGCGCCCCTGGTTTGGCTGATCGCCCGGCGTTTTCGTTTGGCGGGCACCGGTGAGCGCCCGGCGTTGGCGTTGCGGGCCGGCCTCTGGATTGGCCTGTGGAGCGCCGTGTGCGCCGGCTTGCAGTTGTGGGGCGTCTTCAACCGGGTGGTCGCCCTGACGCTGGGTGTGATCCTGGTGCTGCTGGAGCTGTTCCTGCAGCAGATGGCGCGGCAGCGGCCGCGACAGCGGCCGCCGCGGCGGTGACGAGGCCGCGCCATGCCGCACGACATTTTCAAGTGCATCCTATCTGAACTCGGCCCGGCTCGGCCGGTGACGGTGCGGATCCGCCCGCAGGTGATCAACTTGCTGGTGGGCGATGAGGCGCCAAGCTATTCCTTTGATCGTGCGGGCCGGTTGATCGGCGCGTTCGTCTCCGGGCGAAACTACCGCCGCGGGCTTGACAACCGGGTGCTGGAGAAGTGGTCCGGGCCGGATGGCCTGCGCCAACGCCGCTGGTTGGACGCAGGCGCAGCGCAGACGTTGTTGATCGGCATCTACGACCTGGCCGGCCGGGCCGCGGCGCAGATCGACGACCCTCGCCTGGCTGTGCTGCGGGGGTGGGACTGGCCGGCGTTGCAGGCGGACGCCGACCGGTTTGCCCAGGTGTACCGCCCGGTGAGCATCCTGCCGCCGGATCAGTATCTGGCGCTGGTCGTGCAGGCGACCGAGGGGTGCTCCTACAATCGCTGCACCTTCTGCGACTTCTACCGGGATCGGCCGTTCCGGGTCAAGGGGCCGGCCGAGCTGTGGGCGCACATCGAGGCGGTGCGGGCGTTCTTCGGGCCGGCGATCGCGTTGCGCAAATCGCTGTTCCTGGCGGATGCCAACGCGCTGGTGGCGCCGATGCCGCGCATCAGAGGCTGGCTGGATGTGATCGACGCGGCCCGGCTTCTGCCCCGGGCCGGCATCTATTCCTTCATCGACGCCTTCGACGTGGGCCGCAAGACGCCGGCCGATTGGGCGGAGCTGGCGGCGCGGGGCGTGCGCCGGGTTTACAGCGGCATGGAGACCGGCGACGATGCGTTGTTGCGCTTTCTGCGCAAGCCCGGAAGCGCCTCCGATGCGGTAGACGCGGTGGTGCGGCTCAAAGGCGCGGGCGTGGCGGTCAGTGTCATCGTCATGACCGGCATTGGCGGCGACCGTTTTGCAGCGGCGCACGTGTATGGTACAATCAGGGCACTGAGTGAGATGCCGCTGGTCGCAGGTGACATCGTCTATTTCTCGCCGTTCGTGAATCGCCCCAGCTCAGAGTATGGCCGGTTAGCAATCGAAGCCGGTATCCGGCCGCTGAGCGCTGCCGAGATCGCCGACCAGGAGGCGGCGATCCGTGCCGGGCTGCGATTTCACGATCCGGCGCATCCGCCGCAGTGCGCAAGATACGATATTCGAGAATTCGTTTATTGACGGAGGTTTCCATTGGGCAAGATCGGCGAGATTCAGGCACTTGTCCGCAATGGCCTCTACTATCTGACCGAGCATGCCCTCGATGAAGCGGATGATGATGACTTCGACATCTACGCTGTCGAGCTGTGAAGATGAGCTTCTGGAACAGTGAACGGTGCGAATATTGCGGAGGGGCCATCATCGAGAAGACAGTGATCCTCTATCGCAGGGTACGGGATAGACACGTGTTGGTCGAGAACGTGCCCGCCGGCGTTTGCGTCGAGTGCGGCATGCGTTACTATACGGCCAACGTGCTGAAAACCGTCGAGGAAAGCCTGCACGGACGCCGCGAGATGAAACAGGAAGTCCTGGCGCCTGTTTACTCGTTCTGATATCACATCAAGGAGGTCTTTCTTGACACACCAACCCCGTCCCCGCGTCCGCCCCAGGCTGATTGGTCTGGCGCTGGCGCTCATCGCTGTCGCGTGGATCGGCGCGGCGTGCGCGCCCGCGACACCTGCGCTGCCGGCCGCTACCAGCGCGCCGACCGCGGCAGTGGCGTCACCCAGCACCCCAACCAGCGCGCCGGTTGCCAACCCGCCCGCCACCAGCGCGGCCAACCTCGTGGATGTGCCCGTGGGCGTGGATGCCGACGGCAACTTCTACCGCGGCGACCCGAACGCGCCCGTGAAGCTGGTCGAATTCTCGGACTTCCAGTGACCGTACTGCGCCCGTCATGCTGTGCAGACGGGTCCGCTTCTGGATGAAGCGTACGTCAATAATGGTCAAGTTCTACACGTTTTCCGCAATTTCCCGTTGGATTTCCACCCCTATGCCATGCCGGCCGCTCTGGCCGCATATTGCGCAGGTCAGCAAGCCCCCGCGTGGTTCTGGGGCATGTACGACTGGATCTTCGCCACCCAGGATACCTGGGCCAGCGCCCAAGACACCGCATCCCGGTTTCGCACGCAGGCCCTGGCATTGGGGGCGAATGGCGCCAAGTACGATGCCTGTCTGACCGATGCCGCCAGCGCCGCCGCCATACAGCGCGATCTACAGACAGGGGCCCAGATGGGCGTGAGCGGGACGCCGGCGTTTTTCGCCGACGATTGGTTCCTGAGCGGCGCTCAGCCCATCACTGAGTTCGCCAAGGTCATCGACAAGGCCTTGCAAGGGATCCATCCCCCGCCGACCCCCACGCCCTTGCCGCCGAACGTGGCGCCCTATGACACCGATCCGGCCCGACCTGGCCGCACCTACGATGGCAGCCCGACCTTGGGCGCCGCTGATGCGCGACTGGTCCTGATCTCCTTCGAGGACTTCAAGTGTGGCTACTGCGCGCAACACGTCAGGGAAGTCGAGCCAACCCTGCGGAGCAAGTACGTGGATGCCGGCCAACTGCGCCTGGTGTTCAAGTTCTTCCCGATTTACGCGCCCAAGACCGCGGTGGCCGGGTTGTGTGCGGCCGATCAAGGCAAATTCTGGGACTTCCACGATCTCCTGTTCGGCAAACAGGCGGAGTGGAACGAAGGTGACAACGCCGCGCTGATCAACTATGCGAAGAGCCTCGGCCTGGACGAAGCCAGGTTCAGCCAGTGCTTGCAGGATGCGCCGGGCCAGGCGCAGGTGGAAAGCGACTATGCTCTGGGACAGCAGGTGGGTGTGCGTGGCACCCCGTACTTCCTGCTACTGGACATCCAGGCCCAAACTGGCACCCGGATTCCCGGCGCACTGCCCTTGGAGCAGTTCGAGCAGGCGATCCAGGATCTGCTGAACCCGCCAACGCCGACACCGGCGCCGTAGCGTTGGGTATGCTTGGCGTGAAGCGTGGAGCGTGGAGCGTGGAGCGTGGAGCGTGGAGCGTGGAGCGTGGAGCGTGATGCGTGAAGTGGGAAGCGTAAAACGAAAAGCGAAAAACGTAAAATGTGAGCGGCTCTGCCCATCGCGTTTTACGTTTTGCTTTTTTTGTTGGCGCGCCAAAGTGCTGGGGCCGGTCTCCCGACCGTGCCCCCATATCCCATCGCTTTGGCGCGCTAACCTTTTTCTCGGGGGAGAAGATGCAGATCAAGCCTTTTGAGTTGGAGCGCTACTTCGCCGAGCACGAGTTCCGGGTGCGCTTTTTGCTCAGCGCCTCGGACTGCGAGAGCCTGACCCTCCAGGAGTTGCTGGCCCTGGCTGACGCGGACGGGCTGGCGCTCTGGGACGGCCTGAGCCTGGCCTACACCGAGTCGCAGGGCCATCCGCTGCTGCGTCGGGAGATTGCCCGCCAGCACCAGACGGTCACCCCCGACGACGTCTTGGTGGCCGCGCCGGAGGAGGCGATCTTCATCGCCATGAACACGCTGTTGGCCCCCGGCGACCACGTACTTGTCACTTTCCCGGCCTATCAGTCGCTGTATCAGGTGGCGGAAGCGGCCGGTTGCACGGTGACCCGCTGGCCGCTGACGCCGGATGGCGCCGCGGGGTGGCGGCTCGACATCGACTTCCTCCGAGATCACCTGCGGCCCGAAACCCGGCTGATCGTGGTCAACTTTCCCCACAACCCCACCGGCCATCTGCCCACCCGCGGTGAGCTGGACACCATCGTCGAGATCGCGGCCGGCCGTGGTATCTACATCTTCTCCGACGAGATGTATCGGCTGCTCGAGTACGATCCGGCGCGGCGACTGCCCTCGGTCTGTGATCTGTATGAGCGGGGCATCGCGCTGGCGGGCCTCTCCAAAGCCTACGCGTTGCCCGGCCTGCGGATCGGCTGGCTGGCGACGCGCGATCGGGAGGTCCTGAACCGGTGCGCCGCCTTCAAGGATTACACCACCATCTGTAGCAGCGCGCCCAGCGAGGTGTTGGGCGTCATCGCGTTGCGAGCGGCGGCGCGGATCGTCGAGCGCAATCTGGCCATCATCCGCAGCAATCTCAGCGCCGCCGAGCGATTCTTTGCCCAGGACACCGCTCTGTTCACCTGGTTGCCGCCGCGGGCCGGGTCGGTGGCGTTTCCCAGGCTGGCCGAACGGGTGCCGGTCGCGGGTTTTTGTCGGGATCTGCTCGCGGCGCAAAACGTCATGGTCGTGCCGGGGGATCTGTTTGGGCACGCGGGCAACCATTTCCGTGTGGGTTTGGGCCGGCGCAATCTGCCGGAGGCGTTAGAGCGGGTGCAGAGGTATCTCGATCACGGCGGATTGAGGCAAGGTAGAACGCAAAACGTAAAACGCAAAACGCAAAACGTAAAACGTAAAACGCAAGTTACTCAGCCTGCGTGGCGATGTCATTCCCGCAAGCCCTTAGCGGGAATCCAGCGGCGTTGCCAGCGGGAACTTGGATGCCCGATAGAAGCATTCGGGCATGACGGCTGAGTTACAAACGCAAAACGCAAAACGCAAAACGCAAGTTACTCAGCCTGCGTGGCGATGTCATTCCCGCAAGCCC
>MNXL01000295.1 GCA_001871755.1 Anaerolineae bacterium CG2_30_64_16 | reverse complement strand
GGGATGGGGGATGGGGGGGTATTGGATACATGGAAATTGTGCCGGGGCTCTATCGCCTGCCAGGGGTTGATCAGGGGGTCAACGCTTACGTGTGGCAGCCCAGGGGAGAAGCTGACGCCGGGGGGCCGATGCTCTTCGACACCGGCTGGCCGTGGTCGGGCCGCGGGCTGGTCGCCAGCCTGGTCGCGTTGGGCTGCCAGCCAGAAGAGGTGCAGGCCATCGCGATCACGCACGACGACGTCGACCACACCGGCCGGCTGGCGTCACTGCAGGCGGTCAGCGCCGCGGAGGTGATCGCCCATGAGCTCGAAGCGCCACGCCTGGCCCGAGATCGCTGGCGCGAACCGCCCGGCACGACCGCTGCGTTCAGGCTCGTCGGCGGCATCTTCGACCGCTTCTACAGCCGCTTCCAGCACAGCCCCGTGCGCGTGGGCCGGCCTGTCCGCGACGGCGACGCGTTGCCTGGCGGCTGGATCGCGATCCACACACCCGGTCACACGCCAGGCCACACGGCCTACTACCATCCAGGACTGCGCACCCTGATCGCGGGGGACGCGCTGCGCAGCACGCGCTCTGGCCGGCTGCGCTTCCCGATGCGCCTCTATACCGAAGACAGCGCCGAGGCCGCCCGCTCTATCTGTAAACTGGCTGCACTGGAGCCGGAGGTGATCTGCTTCGGCCACGGTCCGGTGCTGCGGGACGCGGCAGGAGTATTGAGGAAGTTCGCAGAAGCGTTGTAGTGCTTGTGATGGGTGTTCCGTTCACGAGACAGAGGAGGTCGTAAAGATGGCTCGTATACAGTGGCAGAAAAGGATTGTCATCGCGCCAGATCTGCATCATGGCGACCCTTGTATCAAAGGGACACGGATACCTGTGGCTATGATCGTGGGCAGCCTGGCCGACGGGATGACACCCAGCGAGATTCGTGGGGAATACCCGCAGTTGACCGACGAAGACATCCAGGCAGCCCTGGCTTACGCTGCCGAGTTGGCCGATGAAGTCGTCTTGGCGCCACTTTCGGCATATGCTTAGGAGATGGCGATGCGCATCAAGGTGGATGAGGACCTCCCCAAGGCAGCCTCTCAAATCCTTCGCGATAGGGGATATGAGGCCGTCAGCGTCGTCGAGCAAAGGATGGGAGGAACGAAAGATCCAGCCCTGTGGCAGGCGGTACAGAGTGAGCAGCGGTTTCTGGTGACGGCAGACAAGGGCTTCGGCGACATTCGCTTATATCCACCTGGAACGCATGTCGGCATTTTACTCCTGCGCCCCGACCAGGATGGGATCCACCCGGTCGTGGAACTTCTCGAACAAGTCCTGACAGACTACGACTTGTGTGCCCTTTCGGAAACGGTTACCGTAGCCACACCACGGGACATTCGTATCCGCCGAGCAAAGTCATAACATGACTGCCCCCTCATTTGGAAAGGAGTAACGTCATGCTGATCGGCAAAATCGTCGGCACCGTCATCGCCACCCGCAAGGACGAAAAGCTCGAGGGGCTGAAATTCCTGGTGCTGAAACAGATCAACGTCGAAGCCCAGGAGGGCAGCGGCTACGTGGTCGCCGCGGACGCGGTGGGCGCGGGCCTGGGCGAATACGTGCTCTATGCCAGCGGCTCATCGGCCCGCCAGACCGTCGTCACAGACAAACGCCCTTGCGACGCCGTGATCATGGCCATCATCGACCAGTGGGAAGTCGGGGGTGAGGTGAAGTATCGCAAGGTGACAGGGGAGTACGAGTCGTAGGTTGGTAGATTGGCAGGTTGGTAGATTGGTAGATTGGTGGAACCAGTCACCCAATCTACCAATTTCCCAATTTCCCAATCTACCCATATCCAGGGCAATCACACATGGCTGACAAACTCACTGACGCGCAGATCGACGCCATCGTCCAACGGGTCAAGGGACAACTGGCCAGAGGGCAGGATGGACGGCCGTCCAGTCCCCTCAGTTCCCCTGGTTCCGTCAGTGCCGTGCCGCCCCACCTCTCCTACGTCGGTCGCGCGGGCCGCGCGACGCCCGAACCGGCTGTCGCGGGCCAGGACGGCATCTACCCCGATCTGGACAGCGCGGTGGCGGCCGCTCGCCGCGCTTATCTGGCGCTGGACGGCATGACGCTGGCAAAGCGCACCGAGCTCATCGCGGCGATCCGGTCGATCATGCGCGCCAACGCCGAGCTGCTCGCCCGCATGGCGCACGAGGAGACCGGGCTGGGCCGCGTCGAAGACAAGATCCAGAAGAACCTGCTGGTGATCGACAAGACGCCGGGGCCGGAGAGCTTGCAGCCGTTGGCGTGGACCGGCGACCGGGGTCTGACCCTCGTCGAACGGGCGCCGTATGGCGTTTTCGGCGTCATCACCCCCAGCACCAACCCGACCTCGACCATCATCTGCAACAGTATCGGGCTGATCTCGGCCGGCAACGCGGCCGTGTTCAACGTGCACCCGGGCGCAAAAAACGTGTCTTCCTACCAGATCCAGCTCATCAACCGGGCCATCGGCGCGGCCGGCGGCCCGCCCGACCTGCTCACCGCGCCAGCCGAGCCGACCGTGGAGAGCGCGCAAGCGCTGATGCAACACCCCGGCATCCGCATCCTGCTGGTAACCGGCGGCGGCGCGGTGGTCAAGCTCGCCATGACCTCGGGCAAGCGCGCCATCTGCGCGGGGCCGGGCAACCCGCCCGTGGTGGTCGACGAGACCGCCGACCTCGACCTGGCCGGCAAGCAGATCGTCTTCGGCGCCAGCTTCGATAACAACATCATCTGCGTGGACGAGAAGGAGGTCTTCGCGGTCGAGAGCATCGCGGACAAGCTCAAAGCCGCCATGCTCGCCAACGGCGCGGTCGAGTTGCCCTCCTATCGGTTGAAAGCGTTGGAGCGGCTGGTCTTCGAGAAATTCCCCGGCCCGCGCGAACACGGTGTGATGAAGAAAGAGTGGATTGGCCAGAACGCCGGCAAGATCCTGAAAGAGTTGGGGGTCAACGCGCCGGACGCCCGCCTGGTGCTGGTCGAGACGTCGGTCGATCACCCGCTGATCTGGACCGAACAGCTCATGCCGGTGCTGCCGCTGGCGCGCGTGCGCTCCGTGGACGAGGGGATCGACCTGGCTGTGCAGGCCGAGCACGGCTTCGGCCACACCGCCAGCATGTTCAGCCGGGACATCGACGCGCTCAGCCGGATGGCCCGCGCGGTCAACACCAGTATCTTCACCAAGAACGGCCCCAACCTGGCCGGGCTAGGCTACGGCGGCGAAGGTTTTACCTCCATGTCCATTGCCAGCCCGACGGGCGAGGGCCTGACCAACGTTCTCACCTTCACCCGCGTTCGCCGGTGTACGTTGGTTGACCACTTTAGAATCGTGTGAACGAGCGATCGAGTACTGGGTATTAGGTATTGGGTATTGCGTTCCGTTGCCCAATACCTAATACCCAATACCCAATACCCAATACCGGTCACGCGCCATGCCTTAGCTTTGAGCACTCAATTCCATGCACCCATCCCTCGCCCTCATCGAATTCGACTCCATCGCCGCCGGCATCGAGGCCGGGGACGCGATGGCGAAAAAGGCGCCCATCGCCCGGATCGTCGCGGGCACCGTGCAGCCCGGCAAATACCTGATGCTGGTGTCCGGCGAAGTGGCCGACGTGGAGGAATCGCTGGCCGCGGGGCTGGCGGTTGGCGCGAGCGCGGTGCTCGACCACGTCTACCTGCCGGGCGTGCATCCGCACGTCGTTGACGCCATCGCCATGCAACGGCGGACGCAGCCGGTGGACGCCCTCGGCGTCGTCGAGGCCCGCACCGTGGCCGCGGCCATCGCGGCCGCCGATGCCGGGGTCAAGGGCGCGGCGGTTAATCTGCTCGAGGTGCGCCTGGCCGACGGGCTGGGCGGCCACGGCCTGGTCTTCTTCGACGGGCTGGTGGCCGATGTCGAAGCCGCGGTCCAGATCGGCACGGATGCCATTGCCGGCGGCGCCGCGCTCATCCACGCCGTCGTCATCCCCCAACTCCACCCCGAAATGGCCGCCAACCTCCTGGGCGACACGCGGTGGAAGGCACACGCGCACGAGGTCAATTGACGAACATGCGCTTGGTCGCTATAATCCACGTTGGATGCAGCGAAAGCACCGAGGACAAGACGATGCGTGCGGCAATCATTCGGGCCCAAGAGGAATCTGCACGATGACCATCACCATCGATATTGCGCCTGATCTTCAACCACAGTTGAACCGAGAGGCCGCAAGGGCAGGACTTGATCCCAGCGCCTTCATCGCGAGGCTGGTGGAAGAACGCCTGGGGAAAAAACAACAGCGCGTGCCACACCTGTCACCTCGCGAAACGGAATTGTTGCGCGAGATCAATCGCGGACTGTTGTCCGAAGATTGGCAGCGTTACCGCGAGCTGGTTGCCAAAAGGCGCGACGAGACCTTAACGCCCACGGAACAAGGTGACCTGATCGGACTGGCGGATCAGATTGAGGAAGCGAATGTGCATCGGATCGAGTGCCTCATCGAACTCGCGCACATCCGAAACACATCGCTGGAAGCATTGATGGACCAACTGGGGATCAGGCCCCCTGCATATGCCTGAGTTACGCCTTACGATCAGGCAACGGCAAATTGTGGCGCAACGCGCGAGTGGCTGTTGCGAATACTGTCGTAGCCAGGCGTGCTTTTCACCGGACCCTTTCTCTGTCGAACACATTGTCCCGCGTTCGCGTGGCGGTACTGATGAGCTGGACAATCTGGCCTTGTCTTGCCAGGGTTGCAACAGTCGCAAGTATACCGACGTTGACGCTATTGATCCGACCACAGGCGAAAGAGCTCCCTTGTACCATCCCCGCCGACAGAAATGGACTGACCACTTTGCCTGGAGTGATGATGCGACCCTGGTCATTGGTCTGACGCCGACGGGGCGCGCGACTGTCGAGAAACTGCAACTGAATCGTAGCGGGCTCGTCAACCTGCGGCGCGTGCTTCAAGCGATCGGCCGCCACCCGCCCGCAGATGCAACTGAAGCGATCTGAGCTGGCGCCGATTGTGGAAAGAGGTGCGCCTGGCCGACGGGCTGGGCGGCCACGGCCTGGTCTTCTTCGACGGGCTGGTGGCCGACGTCGAAGCCGCGGTCCAGATCGGCACGGATGCCATTGCCGGCGGCGCCGCCCTCATCCACGCCGTCGTCATCCCCCAACTCCACGCCGAAATGGCCGCCAACCTGCTCGCCGACACGCACTGGCGGGCGCGGGCGCGCGAAGTCAGTTGACGGAACCCTCTTTGGCACTATTTGAGGCCAGCATCCGAACGAAGGAGCAGTTCTCGTGAGACGCGCGGGGCAAGTCGTTCTCTTCAATTTCCCGCAAAAGGAGCGTGAGCCATGCGCAAACTATCCGATGCCTTCCTCGCCACGCTGAAATCCGGCTTTCTTTCCGGCATCACGAGGACGGTCGTCGCCGATCCCGACCTGAATCTGGAGATCCGCGACAACTACATCAACGTCTACTGCAAAGGCGCCTCACTCCTGAAGCTGGCCGAGGTCGCGGGGCCGCGGTACAAGGTCGAAATCCACCCGAAGTTCACCGCGGAGCTGGACGTGCCCGTAGAGTTGGTTGACCTCGAGACGACGGCCCGGTTCCTGGCGTGCGTGCCCCAGCTCAAGCAGAACATCGCGGTGCTCGGCAAACGGTCGCTGGAGATCGAGTACGAGCAGATACTCATTCGGGCCAATAACTTCGAGCCGCGCAACAACAGCGAGTACTTCATCGTGGACCGCCAGTACGCGGTCGCCGCGGGGCGGTTCGACCTGATCGGCGTCTTCTGGGACCGGTGTCGCCGCCGGCGCAACCAAGAGGTACCGATGTGCCTGATGGAACTGAAGTGCGCGCTCAACCAGGACATCGCCGACATCGGTAGCCAACTGGCGCGGTACTACGAAGCGATCAAGCCGATGGCCGCGAGCATCGCGGAGGAAGGGGAGACGATCTTCCGGCAGAAATTGGAGTTGGGGTTATACAAACAGCGTTCAGAGCGGATCGAGGCGCTGAAGACGCTGACGTTCGCCAGGGACATCGCCCGGTTCCAGTTCGTCCTCGTCCTGGTGGACTACAATCCCAACAGTGCGATGCTCGACCTGGCGAGCCTGGCGCAGTTGCCGTTCGCCGATCAAGTGAAGGTGTTCTTCGGCGGCTTCGCGATGTGGCAGCAGAACGTCAAGCCGCTGGCTGGCTATCTGATGAAATATAGAAGCACACTATGCCCAAAATCCTCATCGTAGACGACCCCGACTTCGTCGAGGTGACCTGCATGGTGCTGGAGAAGGTCAACCACCGGGTCATCCCGCAGCCAGCGGCAAATGAACGCCTCTACCCTTGACGCGCCAATGGTTCTCCCCCCAGACGCTGAATAAACGCGGCGTGCTCAGGAGTTTCCAGCCCCTTTTGCAGCTCGGCCAGGACGGATGCCAAATCGCCGTTCAGCAACGCCTCGACGGCCAGGCGCAGGCCGGGAAAAACCTGACTGTGGATCACGCCCGACGCGTCGGCCGGCAGGGACACGTATTCGTCCTCGCTCAGAACAAACCAATCCACGCGCCGGTCATAGACCTGCCA
>MNXL01000019.1 GCA_001871755.1 Anaerolineae bacterium CG2_30_64_16 | reverse complement strand
CCGGCCACAGCATCCCCAGATTATTGAGATGATTCCCTCTTGACACAGCGCCGGTTTCGCGGTATATTGGACACAGGCAAACATCAACCCGCATGGCATGTCGGCACGCCAGCGGGTTGCTTTCCGTCTTGACGACCTGACTTTCTCTATCGATCGTGAAGCGGCGAATCATTTTCAGCGCACCATCTTCGCACGCCGTCTACCTGCCCACATCGACATCACCCATCTGCTGTCGCAACTGCGCGATCCTGGCTTGCCGGCGGAGGGGCCATGCGTGCCAGCGACTACACGATCATCGTGGATCTCCCCGAGGATGGGCAAAGTCTGCTCGTCCACGGCTATACCGGCGCGTTCGATGTCGTGCAGCCGCAGGTTGCTGAGTTCCTCCGGGAAATGTGCGCTCCTGACACGCGCTTCGACGCCCCATCCACCATCTCTCCAGATAGCCTGGCGACGCTCCAGCACCGCGGCTACCTCACTGACATGACACCCGCCCAGGAACAGACTCACGTTCTGCGCCTGGCCGAGATATTGCAGAAAAGGCATCGTCGCCAGAGTCCCAGCTTTCTCGTCATCCCCACCTACGACTGCAACCTGCGCTGCACTTATTGCTATGAGAAGCTTCTCCGGCGCAACGGCCGCGCCTGGTTGGAGACACGCATGACGCCGGACCAGGTGGACGCCGCCTATGCTGCCATGCGCGAATTGCAGGCGCAGGCCGCCCATCAGCCCAGAGTTCGTGCCATTACCCTGTACGGCGGAGAGCCTCTGCTCGCCGGCAACCGCGAGCTGATCGAATACATCGTGGCGCGCGGGCGCGCGGCGGGCTACGTGTTCGGCGCCATCACCAACGGGGTGGAGTTGGACCAATTCTTACACCTGGTCGGCCCGGATAGCCTTCGGACGCTCCAGATCACCCTGGACGGGCCTCCAGAAGTCCACGACCGGCGCCGCGTGCGCGCCGATGGTTCGGGCAGCTTTGACGCGATCCAGGCCAACATCGGCGCGGCCCTGGCCGCGGGCGCCGAGGTGTCCGTCCGCATGAACGTCGACCGCAAGAATATGGCGGTCATGAAGACGCTGTCCCGGTTGATCGACGAATACGGCTGGTCGCAGCGCAAGAACTTCTCGGCGTACATCTCCGCGGTGCACGATGCGCACTACGGCAATCCCGCTAATGAACTCCTGATCGGCGAATTGCAGGCTGCCTACCTCTGCGAACTGCCCACCCATCCTGAACTGCACCGCATCATGGACCCGGCGCGAGTCTTGCAGAAGCAGTTGGGCGAGACCTTGTTCGCCCACGGCTTTCCACCCTTCCGGCCATCTTTTTGCGGCAGCAATGCGGGCATGTATCTGTTCGACCCCTTCGGAGATCTTTATCCGTGTTGGGACGTGGTGGGCAGGGCGGAATACAAGATCGGCAGCTTTTTCCCAGGCGGCCTGCGCCTGGACTCCGACGCGTTGGATCCCTGGTTGACGCGCACCATCACTCAGATCCCGGAATGTCGTACCTGTCCCTATGCGCTTTTCTGCGGTGGTGGCTGCACCAGCCAGGCCCATCAGACTTATGGGCGCTTTGACGCCCCGGTATGTCACGACTTCGTAGAGCAGTTTCACCTGATCCTGCCGGCGTTGTATCGGCAGCGCATGGCCCAGGCCGACCAAGACAGGGATGCGGACACTGAACCGCTGCACTGATCGAGTCGTTTGCCATGACTATCGCTACTCCAGCAGCGGGCATCCTGAGTAGCGCAGCATACCGAAGGGTACCCGCCGCGAACCGAAACGACTATTCTCGGACCAGGTGACCGGCCAGCAGTATTGTTGGAGGTGCTATCATGGAACAAGATCGCAAGAAGAAACCTGAGTTGGTTTCACTGAACGACCCCGCGTTTCTGGGCCTATCCATCGAGGAACTGGATGCCCGGCTGGAACTGGAGATGGTGCCGAGTTGTTTCTGGGTCGGCGATCCGCCTCCCCCTTGCCCGGAAAAGACCTGCGCGTTGCAGAGACTGTGCAAGTTCTGCGCCGAAGGGGTTGCGTCCAAGAGCAGCGCCGACGCGCTCGCGGACTGCTGTCCCGCCGACTGCATCGTATGGTGCGCGGCCTATTGTGCTGCGGACTGTCCCTGCGCGGGCGGCGGCTACTGTCCCACTGACTGTCCGACCTACAATTGCGGCACGGTCTACCAGTGAGCTGGAGCGCATCATGGATGCCGCCATCATGGATGCCGCCATCATGGATGGGAAACGCCTGTCTTTGCGCCTGAAAGATGGGATCGAGATCACGCCCTTCGACACCAGCACGGTGGCGCCGCGCTATCTGGTCCGGTTGCCGGGGGGTGGACGATTCCAGGTCTCCGCACGCCTGGCGGACGTGATACGCGCGCTGATGAAAGACAGCCGGCCGGAGGCTGCCTGCGCCAGGCTGAGAAAAGCGTGGGGCCGGGAAGTCAGTCCCAACGACCTGGAAGCCATCGCGGCGCGCTTCTTGCGACCCTACGGCCTGCTGGCGGATGGGATCACGGTCAAGGGTGAGGTTGCGCAGCGTCAGCCCTTGCTGGTGCATCTGCCGCTCTTCTCGGCGAGATCGCTCGCGCCACTGACAAGCGTCGGGCAAGGCCTTTTCGCTCCCTCGCTCGTGTGTGCGATCTTGCTGATCAACCTGGGCATCCGCTACGCGCTCTACTTGCAAGCGCCATCCCCATCCGGCGCCTCTCAGGTCGGTGGAGCTATGTGGTTGCCCGTCCTGCTCCTGCTGAGCATCCTCTGCCACGAGTTGGGGCACGTGTCCGCGTGCCGGCGCTACGGCTGCGCCCACGGCGCCATCGGCGTCGGCATCTACGCGATCATGCCGGTCTTCTACAGCGACGTCACCGACAGTTGGCGGCTGCCCCGGCGCCAACGCATGGCCGTCGATCTGGCCGGCGTTTACTTCCAACTGATCTTCTCGATGGTGCTCTACGGGCTGGCCGTACTCCTGCATTGGCAAACCGCGTGGGTGGCTTTGAAGGTCACAGACGGCATGATGCTGCTGGCCCTTAACCCCATCTTGCGCTTCGATGGCTACTGGCTGTTCTCGGACCTGATCGGCGTGCCCAATCTGCACCAACGGGCGAGCGACACCATCCGGTGGGCTGTGCGGTGGCTATTCCGCAACGAACGGGGACCACGACCCGACCTGCTGAGATTGCCTGCGGCCGAGATGGCACTGCTGGTCGGCTACACCCTCATCAGCAACGCGCTGCTGATCTACGTTTTCGGCAACCTGTTGCTCCGCTACGCGCCGGCAATGGCGATCAGCTTTCCACGGTTGCTGGTCCAGTCCTGGACATTGCTGCAAGCGGGCATCGCCCAACGAGACGCAACGCTCATCGTGAGCGCCCTCAAACAGCCGCTGGCCGCAACACTGCTGCTTGGCATGGTCATCTTGATGGCCTGGCGCGGGCGGCATTGGGTGGCGCACTCGGTGAACGGATTAAGGAGCTGGGCCGGCGTGCGAAATACGAAGATCCGGCCCGAGATGTGATACCTGTCGAGTTCTATGATTGTGGCTGGCTGCGTCCTGAGGCTCAGGCCGAAGGACCGCCTGACTGAGCCACGGGTTAGCCAGGAGGGATAAACATGTTCACGAAAGACTTGAGCAAATCGATAAAGCAACTGCCTGGCTTCGGGAAAGCGCGGCGAACACTCTGCGCGGCCGGCGCCATCATCGTGGTCATCATCCTCGCCGCCCTTGTCCCGGCGGCGGCGATGCCGCGGGCGTCCTCTGCGATCCCGGCGGAGGCCGGACCGGCCATCGTCCGGCCGGAGGCGATGCGTTGGGTAAGCTACCTCAACGGCGACCGGGTCAATGCCCTGGCGTTCGAGGGGACCCGGCTGTGGGCCGGCACCGAGGACGGGGGTGTCATTGCCTGGGACACCGCCACCGGCGACTACGAGCAATACTTGATCACCGATGGCCTGGCGTCCGACGTCGTGAACGCCGTGGTAGTGGATGGCGCAGGGGACAAGTGGTTTGGCACCTGGGAGGGCGTGAGCCGGTTTGACGGCCAGAGCTGGCGCATCTACACGACGGCCGATGGCCTGGCGGACAACCATGTGTATGCCGCCATCCTGGACAACGCCGGCCGGATCTGGTTCGGCGCCCAGGGTGGCATCAGCATCTATGACGGGCACGCGTGGACCACCTATCGTGTAGCGGATGGGCTGGCCCACGACCACGTGTGGGCGCTGTTCCAGGATCGCTCGGGCCACATCTGGGCCGGCACGGAAGATGGTGTCAGCGTGTTCGACGGCGCGACTTGGACCAGCTACCGCGAGGCTGATGGGCTGGTCAGCAAGACCGTGCTCGCGATCGCGGAAGATGCCGTCGGGCACCTGTGGTTCGGCACGCGCGCCGGGGTGAGCGAGTTCCACAACGGGACCTGGACCAACTACACGACCGCGAACAGCGGGCTGGCTGCCAACTGGATTCTTTCCATCCTCGTCGATGGCCAGGGGGACAGGTGGTTCGGAACCGACGGCGGCGGCGCCAGCAAGTTCAACGGGACGACCTGGCGCACCTTCACGCGCGGGAATAGCACCCTCGGCTCCAACTCCGTGGGCGCGATGATCGCGGACGGAGCCGGTCATATCTGGTTCGGCACGACAGGCGGCATCTCCGCGCACGACGAGATCGCCTGGAGCGATCTCCTCCTGACCGACGGACCGGCGTGCAATCACATCAATACGATGATGGCTGATAGCAAGGGCGTCCTATGGGTTGGCTCCGATACGGGCGTCACCCGTATCACCGGGCTGGATGCGATCCCCACCTGGCGCAGTTATGGCGAAGCCGACGGGCTGCCCAGCGCCTGGGTGCGCAGGTTGGCAGTGGATGCTGGGGACGATCTCTGGGCAGCCACAGCGGGGGGCGTCGGCCGGTTTGATGGCAACAGTTGGGATGCGTTCACAACCGCCGATGGGCTGATCAGCAATGACCTGCTGTCGGTGGCCGTGGATCCCAGTGGCCGCAAGTGGTTCGGCACAAACGGGAACGGCGTCAGCCAGTTGGATGACAGAGGCACCGCCTCACACGGGGACGACGTCTGGACCACCTATAGCACCGCGCAAGGACTGGGCGGTAACATCGTGATCGCCATCGCCGCTGCCCCCGACGGCAGCGTGTGGTTTGCGACGTTGGGTGGCGGGCTGAGCTCTCTCAAGGACGGCGCCTGGACCACCTACACCGTTGCCGACGGACTGCCCAGCAACGATGTCACACAGGTCATCGTGGACCGGGTCGGAGGGGTCTGGATCAGCACGATGGCGGGTGCAGCCCGGTTCAGCGCGGGCGTTTGGACAGCCTACACCGTGGCTGATGGATTGCCGAGCGGCGACATCATCTCCGTCGGACTTGACAGACAAGGGCGGGCCTGGTTCGGCACACTCGCCCACGGCCTGTACCGCCTGGAAGATCGAGGGACGCCCGACAAAGCCGATGACCGCTGGACCGACTTCACGCCGACGAACGCCTTGTTGCAGTCCCAGGTGCGAGCGCTGACCACCGGCCCTGGTGACATTCTGTGGGTGGGCGCCTACGGTGGAGGCATCAACAGGATGACGCCGCCGCTGATCTTCTTCCCGATGATCCCGCACAGGTGAACACGAATTAAGTCGGTGATCTGGACGGAGAGAAGGCAGCATGGACACACGTCAATCGGTGCAGGCGCTGCGCGAGCGCTTCTACCAGTGTCTGAGCCAGGAACTCTGTCATGGCAGGTTGGCTGAAAGCACGCGTACGCGCCTGCTAGGGATGGGCGATGACCGGAGTGCGGTCTTCGACGCTTTCCCCTGTCTGTTCCTCAACCTCTTTCCGACCGTGACCGCGGACCAGGCGCTCCGACTCGCGTACGCGGGGAAGCTGTACATGGACTACCTGTGCCTGGAAGATGCGGTCACCGATGGGCAACCTTTCGACGGCCGCTTCGTGCACGCGGCGATCGGCGGGCTGGTGCACGAGGAGGCGCTGACGGTGATGCGCTCCCTGCTGGGCAGTCACGACCCATTCTGGCGCGGGCTGGCGGGCTATCACCAGGCATACGTGCGCGCGGTGATCGCCGAGCGGGAGATCCAGACGCGCCGGCCTCTGACCTATGCTCGCGCCGAGCGCGACCGGATCGCCGCGGACAAGTGCGCATCCGGCAAAGCAGCATTCGTTGCATTGGCGCTGTTGGATGGCTCTGAAGAGCCGCCAGCGGCGTTGATCCATTCCTATGACGCGTTCTGCGTTTCCTACCAGCTCTACGACGACATCCTCGACTGGCGCCAGGACTACACGCACGGCCCGTACTCGTATCTGGTGGTTCAGGCATTGGAAAGCTGGCAGAGCCATCACCCGGGATTCGAGAACAGCCGCCCCAGCCCGGACGAGCTGGGGCAGATCATCTACTACGGGCACCTGGCCGAGGATCTGCTGACCGAGGCCGGCACGTACGCCGATCACGCCGTGGCCCTGGTGCGGGACCTGGATTGCCCGGCCTGGGTCGCGGCCATCCGGGAGTTTGAGGAGACCTATGCCCGGCTGGCGACGGATCTGGAAGCGCTGGCCGAAAAGAGCCTGGCCGCGCGCCAGGTCCCGGCCGGGATCGGGCCGTAGGGTAGCGTCATGAGAGCCTGTTTGCGCCAGGCGCTTCTGGCGGTCCCTCCGGCTGCCAAGACCGCCATCATCCTGCTCGCGCTGGTCGGGGCGGCGTTGATCGGCAGTCGC
This sequence comes from Anaerolineae bacterium CG2_30_64_16, assembly GCA_001871755.1. Taxonomy (GTDB): domain Bacteria; phylum Chloroflexota; class Anaerolineae; order CG2-30-64-16; family CG2-30-64-16; genus CG2-30-64-16. The sequence goes on along the minus strand of MNXL01000019.1, from coordinate 117 downwards.
GCACTAATGGCGGATGAGCCACCGCCCGGAACCACCCCCTTCTACCCCGCCCCCAATGACCGCCTGGGCTTCGGCGCGGCCAAGGGCGCGGTCACCGACTACGATGTGGCATCGTTG